>CAIXQV010000935.1 GCA_903921605.1 uncultured Planctomycetaceae bacterium
GCGCAGTCGTTGGCGCGTGTCGCCGAGATGAAGCTGGCGGATATCCAGCCGGCCGAGAAGTCTCTGCAGGCACTGGCTGAGAACTCCCAGAATCAGCGTATTCGGTATGCGGCCGGCACGGCTTTGGCGATTGGCGATTTGCAGTCATCAGCGCCGCTGTTGATTAAGCTGGCCGAGGCAGGCAACGATGCTCAGCGGCTTCGAATTGAACCCTCGCTGATTCGATGGAAAACGGCGGCAGCTCTGGAGTTATGGAAAGCTCGACTTCTCGATGCATCGACCACGATAGTGTCGTTCCAACTTGCGACTGAAGGTCTGGTGTCTGTGAATCATGGGGAGTCTGTTGAAGTGCTGCTGCGCATCACGGCAGATCCTGCCGGGACGTATTCGAAGCGTATGGCCGCTGCGAGGGCTGCGGCGATTCTGTCATCTGACCGGGCATTTTCAGCGGCCGAATCCTTGAGTGGTGGCAGTGTTCAGGATCGCATGCTGGCGCTGGCGTTGTTGAACACGGAGAAACCCGAGTCCCTCGTGAAAGCGGCAACTTTGTGTGCTGATAGTTCCGACGGCGTTGCTTCGGTCGCGTGGCAGCAGGTCTTCGATGGTGATTCAGAGTTGTTACTGAATCATCTGGAGACCGGCCGGAAGCATCGTGATGCTCAGGTGCGCATGACGGCTGCAAGAACCATGAGAGTGTGGCCGAATTCCGATCGCGCAAAGTGGTTGCAGGAACTGCTCAGTGATATTCACATTGAGGTGCGAAATGTTGCTCGAACGATGCTGGTTCTGGTTTCTGCTGAGCATCCTGAACTGAAAGAACAGATTGTTGCTCAGGCAGCCGCGATTCTGAAACCTGAATCAGCAGATTGGCAGGGGATGGAGCAGAGCCTTGTTGTGCTGGCACAGCTTCAGGCGACGCAATTTTCAGCGACAGCTTTTGCACTGCTGGGTCACGCCAGAGATGAAGTTGTCGTCACGGCAGCGTGGCTGATTCAGTTGTTTCCTGATGACGCCATACGTGGTCAGGTGCAAACTGAGATCGAACAGTGCGAGGAGAAATTAAGTCGCGGAGAAACTCTGCAGAATGATATCTCATTGCGAGAAATGATGCTTTTGCAGTATGCCGGGCTGGTTCGATTGAAGGAGCTGCAACCGATCATGGAACAACAGTTCTCCAAATCAGCTCAGGGATCCCCTGAGAAACGTGCGTCCGCCTTGTGGGCGCTGGCAGTCATTCATGAAAAGACAGCCAACGAGCAACTCGCGAAGAAGTACGAAGAGCGAATTCAGGATCGTAATTCAATGCCGCCCGAAAGTCTGCCTGTTCGACGCAGTTCGGTGATGGCGCTGGGGCTACTTCGTTACGGGAATTCGGTGCCCGTGCTGATGGAAGCCTACAAAGTTGATCCGCTGGATTCTGGAATCCCGGACACAGTTCGCTGGGTCTTTCCGTTGCTGGGACAGCCAATGCTGCCGGAAATCCCCTCTCCTGAAAATGGGGTCGGTGGTTGGCGAATTACGCCGGTCGATTAAAGATCCTGAGTATATTCTGTGCGCGGCCCCAATTTCTGCTTCCTGAAGAATAGTTCCGCATGGGCCACGAACACGTTGTCGATCGCCTGATTCTCGAGCCCGTTCAGGGGAGAGATGTTTCGGGCTGGACGGACTCAAGGAACTGTGTAAACGGGACGATTCGTTCAAAATGCGGCAACAGAGAATGATCGTGAGTCACCATGATCAGGGTCGCATTGGCGCGGGAAGATTCCTCCAGCAGCAGTTGCACGATCCGTTCGGAGTTCACAGGGTCGAGGTTCCCGGTTGGCTCATCAGCCAGGATAATTCGTGGCGACAACAACAGTGCTCGACAGATCGCAACTCGCTGACGTTCTCCCTGAGACAACAGCGTGATCGATCGCTGCTGCAGCGGCTTTAGTCCGCAGGAGTTCAGTAGCTCTTCCGCGCGACGTCGCAGATCCGCAGTTAATGCGATTGAGGGATGAATACGGCACGGAAGCAGGACATTCTCCACCACATTCAGATACTCGATGAGCTGAAAATCCTGAAACACCATGCCAATGTTTCGAAGTCGAAAAAGGCGTCGCTCGGAATCATTGAGCGTATGCACGGCAGTGTCTGCGATCGTGATGCGGCCTGAGGGAACAGGCAGGATGCCGGCCATGAGATTCAGCAGAGTCGTCTTGCCGGAACCACTGGGGCCGATGATGACCACCGACTTTTCGGAAGTGAACTGCAGTTCCGGAATCTTCAGGGAAAACTGGCCGTCGGCGTAAGCGAATTGAAGATCATGAATTGAGATCATATGCTGACGGCAATCGTGAAGGGTCCGAAGCAAAAAATCGGCTCAGGCCTGCGGCGGACGAAACGAGAAAACTTTGGATCCGGCAAATTGTAGAGCAGACACCTTGAATCCTCAGCCAAAGCAGGAAAGTTTCTGATGTCATCGAAGGTCTCACCGATTCCCGGCGGGTATCACAGTGTTACTCCGTATTTGCTGATTGGGGGCGCTGGTGCAGCGATCGATTTTTACATTCGGGCGTTTGGGGCTGTTGAGGTATTGCGGCTTACGGCACCGGATGGTCGCATTGGACATGCGGAGATTCGGATTGGGGATTCTCACCTCATGTTGGCCGACGAGCACCCGGAAATGGATTTTCTGGGACCTCAAAGTCGCGGCGGCACTTGTGTCACGATGCATCTTTACGTGGCTGACGCCGATGCGGTTTTTGCTGGCGCCATCGCCGCCGGAGCAAAAGAACTGAGGCCTCTTTGTGATCAATTTTATGGCGATCGAAGCGGAGCCGTGACCGATCCGTGGGGCCATGTCTGGTCGATTGCTTCGCGAGTGGAAGAGATCACCTCAGACGAGATTCAGCGTCGATTTCAGGAACTTTATGGTGACTGACGCGTGATCGTTGCGTTCGTGAGACGTTTCCTGCCCCAAGCCGACGGTTTTAAGATGAGTACCGAAGTTGTTCAGCGAAAGAGACGCTCTCGCGGCCGGGTGTGGTTGTTTCGTTTCATCATGTTGCTGATCGTCTACGGCGTCATTGAGCTGATCGCCGTTGGCGCTATGAAAGTAATTCATGAGAGTGGCTCGTTGGCGATGTTGCATTCGTGGCAGAAGGACGTAGCCTCGGGCGAGAATGTTTCCGATGGTGCTTTTGAGACGATTCATCCGTATCTGGGATGGGTTCACAATCCTCAAAACCCCGGTGCGGAGAATGTTGGGACTCGCAAAACGCCCGTCAACCATCTTGGATTTCGCGATGATGGAGAGAGCGTTTATCATCGAGCGGACGACGTGTTTATCGTTGGGATTGCCGGTGGCTCCGTCGCGTTTCAGTTTTCATGGGCGGCAGAAGAACTTCTGAAGCAGAAGCTCGCCGATCATCCTCGTGTTCGCGGTCGACGAATTCAGTTTGTGCGTTTGGCGTTGTCGGGATATAAGCAGCCTCAGCAGCTGATCGCTTACTCCTACCTGACTGCGTTGGGAGCCGAGTTTGACTTGATCATCAATATCGATGGCTTCAATGAAACCGTACTGGGAATTGAGGAGAACGCAGTCTCTAAAACCGCGTTGAGTTATCCTCGTTCATGGCATGCCCGGTCAATTGTCATCGCTGATCCTCGCAAGTCCGCCGATTCGGCTCGTCTGCTTAATCTGAGGGCGAAGCGTCAGAAGTTGGCTCGAGATATTCTCGCGTCGCCGTTGAATGGGTCTCCCCTGATGAATCTGGTTTGGTATTTCAGGGACCAGATGGCTCACAATGAGCTGACAGACCTCGGAGTGGAAGTTTCCGCGTCGAAACGAACAAGCTTTATCCATCATGGCCCAGCCAATTCAAGCTCGGATGCTGCGGTTGAGGACGAGGCCATTGCAATTTGGCAGCGGTGTTCTTTCGCAATGCATCAACTTTGCCGGGCCAATGGAACTCTGTATCTTCATGTTCTGCAACCCAACCAATATGTCCCGGATTCGAAGCCGTTGACGGAGTTTGAGAAGAAAAAGTGCATCGATCCGGGCGGTTCAGTGGAGATAACTGTCCAGGCTTTGTTCCCAAGGCTCATTGAAAAAGGCCGGAAAATGAAGGCGGACGGATTGGCCTTCAGCGATCAAACCCAAGTGTTTTCCGCGGTCACGGAATCCCTTTACGTGGATCCGTGGTGCCATTTCAACGAGGAAGGGAACAGATTGTTGTGCGAAGCCATCGTGCCGGAGATTCTCCTGCTGCTGGATCAGCAACAACCCAGCCAAATCGAAGAAAGGTGAACTTTTCGGTTCGGGCAGGCTCTTCCAGTTTGTGTGATTCGGGTGAATCTGCCCAAAATCAGGATCGAATGCGGACCGGCAGAAACATACACTACGACTCAGGAAACGCACCGTTCTGCGCGTGATGCACGCGGGAGCAACGTCCGAAGAATGGGGTACGGCGTTTCAGACGTTCGAAATTCGTCGTATTTCCACTGCGGAAATCACGACATCCGACTGGAAAAGTCGGGTTCTTTGTCCAATTGAACACTAAGAAGTAAGGGTCACGACGTTGGCTACTGTCGAAAAAGCTACGCAGACAATCAACGGCGCTCAGATTTTGATCGAGATGCTGGTCCGGCTTGGTACGGACACGATTTACGCCTATCCCGGTGGATGCAGCATGCCGCTGCACCAGGCTCTGCGCGAGCAGCGGGATCGAATTCGCACCATCCTGCCTCGCCATGAGCAGGGCGGTTGCTTCGCGGCTCAGGGGATTGCTCGCTCAACCGGCCAGGTTGGCGTCTGTATGGCAACCAGCGGTCCGGGAGCCACCAACCTGGTCACCGGGATTGCTGACGCCAAGCTGGACAGCATTCCGCTGATTGCAATTACTGGCCAGGTTCCTCAGGCTGTGATTGGCAGCGACGCGTTCCAGGAAACGCCGATGGTCGAAGTCTGTCGAGCCATCACCAAACATCACTACATGATCACGGACGTTCGTGACGTGGCTCGGATCGTGAAAGAAGCGTTTCACATTGCTGCCACAGGACGCCCGGGCCCTGTTCTTATCGACGTTCCGAAAGACGTTCAGCTCGCCTCAATTCCACTCAGCGACGTTGACTTCGATCCTCCCATGAATCTTCCAGGCTACCGTCCGGAAGTTCGCGCGATTGCTCCGGAACAAGTTCGTCAGATCATCGCCGCTGTGCGACGATCAAAGCGACCAGTGCTTTACGTGGGCGGTGGTTGCATTCAGAGCGAAGCCTCTGAAGAGCTGACGAAGTTTGCAGTTCGAACCGGCATCCCGGTTGCAATGACGGTGATGGGGCTCGGGGTTTTCCCGGGAACTCATCCGCAGTCTCTGCACATGCTGGGGATGCACGGAACTGTCTACGCCAATTATGCCGTCGATCAGTCAGACCTGCTGCTGGCGTTTGGTGTTCGTTTCGATGATCGAGTGACTGGCAAACTTGAAGAGTTCGCCAAGCACGGCAAGATCGTTCATATCGATATCGACCCGTCAGA
>CAIXQV010000936.1 GCA_903921605.1 uncultured Planctomycetaceae bacterium
GGACGTTGTTGCACGGGATGTGGTCGAATTGTTATTGCCGAGGTTTGTGAATTCCGGCGTCAATGATCCGGGTTCAGTCGGAGCAGGTGGATTGATCGAATCAATCGGCGGAAGATCAATCGGAACCTCTAAGTCCTGTGGAATCTCAGGCGGAACGTCCGGAACTGCCGGGAGTGGAATTTCAGGCATCGGCACTGCTGCAGGGTTTATCGCTGATTGCGACTCAGTCGACGGTTGTGGTCCAACAGCCGGGTTAGCGCCTAACGTGTACTCCGGTCTTTTCTGCGAAGCGCTCAAGGCTTCCATATAGAGTTCATCAAGCGACTTGCGATTTGGTTCCGGGTAAACCTTGCAACCACCGGTCAATGCGCAGAATGCGATCGCACAGAGCAGCGGAATTCTCTGCCACTCCACAATCCACAGTCGTGGTTGATGTGCGATGAGGTTGATCATTTCAGGTTGCTTGTCACGGTGCTGTAATCGTTCCGACGAGCTGAGCGCGATACTCGCCTGCTGCCGGAACGCTGGTGTCAGAGGTAATGAATGTGACGGTCAGCCCCAGCGTGGCTTCACCGTATTCGGTGCAGACGGCCGAAACCGTTGCCGATCGATCCCCTTTGACGATGTTGGTTGAATCGGATTGTTGAGTTATCTGCCAGGCTCGCCCCGGAACAGCGCTCAGGATCCGCAGGTTGAGGCCCGCGTCGGCGAGGTACTTCTGTTTTCCACTATGTGTCGAAAATGAATCAATCGTCCAGATCACCGCGATGCCGTCATCCCGTCGACTGTTGTGGACATCCCAGCGGACCTCTGAAAACTGCTGAAGGTTACTGCGAAGGTGATGAGTCAGTTCCTGCGCCTTCTCTCGTGATCGTATTTCGACACTTTGTCCGCGGCCGTGTTGAACGCTGAAGACCAATAAAAAAAGGGCCACAGCGATCTGCATGAAAGCAAACTCGCTCTGGCCCTGTTGATTTTTCTTGTTCAGCGAATCCATGCCGAAGTACTGCTTGTTCTCTACAAATCAGTTGGCGGCAATCGTGCCGACAACATCAATCTGGTAGTCACCCTGCAACAGAGTGGAATAGGTGTTGGTGATAAATGTGACAGACAGAGCCAGCGTGGCTTTGCCGGGCTGACTTGAAGTCGCCTGAACAGCAGCTACGTTGTCGGACCCTGCATGGTTCGTCTGATCAGAGGCTGTTGATACGGTCCAGATCGCGCTGGTTCCGTTGTTGTCGCTTGAGCTGACAGTCAGATCCAGCTTTGCGTCTCGCTTATAAGAGTTGTTGCTGGTGTGTGTGAAAGGTGTATTCGTTCGCAAGTTCACTGTCGCACCCGCGCCGGAGTTGCATTGCACGGCCCAGTGAGTGGCCGTGTTGCTGCCCGGTACGAACACCTGATTATTGTTCGTGGTGTCGTGCGTCAATGTCTGATCGGCCGGTCCGGTAATTGACAGCGTTGACGGAACCGTCACCGTGAAACGCTGTGTGTCCGTTGTTTGAGCCGACGCGGTCTGTGACAGCACGGCGATAGTAAATACAGACATGATCTTCAGGAAACTCTTGATGGTCATCTTCATCGTAAAAACTCCCCAGGAGTGACTCACGCGGACGCACTCCAACCTTTGATACGTATTCGGAAAAACCCCCATTTCCGAATGAACTTACACCCGCACAATTTGCGAAATCGCAACAATCAGCAAACTTGACTCAGCCTGCCTAATCTCCCGGTCTGGCAGCACGCGTGTTGCTTTTTCGAAACACTTGATTCGTTCTGTAAACCGTTACGCAAGCTGGTTTTAATGCGAGCTCCACAAGAAACCTACTGCAGGAAATCAGTGGGTCAAATTGCTACTGGGCAAATACCCTGATTTTGCCGGTCTGCATTCGCCGGTGAGAACACCATGAACGATTTGCTTCTCGAGTGTGAGCGTCTGACTCGAAGCAATTGGCGCAGAATCTGCCGATGCGGTGGGTACCTCTGGTATGGTCCTCTCCGGTAAAGTCGCGATGCGAACAGCCGCCGCCAGGGAACGACAATCCGCTCCCGGTTTGCAATTTCATGTCCCACGCATTTCATCTGGACCGCAGCAAGTCGACCACAGTCCCCCGGATTGCAGAAGCGAGAATGATTTTGCTTCTGCTGGTCTCCAGCTATTGCTTGATTGAGCAAGCCGTTGGTGATGAGGATGACAAGACCGCTCGTCAACGTTTTATCGTTGAAGTGTCAGGAGTGATTCGCATGAACTCAGTACCGTCGACTGCGAAAAGTGAGATGAGTCGCGTGGAAATCTCGTCGGCCGGCGATGTCGTGCTCGCTTTGAGTTCAACAGAAGAGCCCGCTTCATCGTCTGACGCTGTGTTCCTGTTACATTCTGGACAGACGTGTCGTTTGAGTATTCGTCGGGGCTCTGGGCCTATGAAATTACAGACCGTTTCTTTGTCAGGCCAACCCTGCCTGGAACTTGCAAACGAATCGACGCCGGTTCTGACCATTACATCGATCTGAGAATGTACTCGTCGGAAACGGCTACGCGGTGATCTGACAGCCAACGTTACTGAACCAGCTCAGGAAAGACCGCGTCCGTTGTGTCGATGAGTCGTGCCATGGTGACGCCGTCTCGCGAAGTTTCTGCGATGACGTTTGCTCCATTGGGCACGGCACGCAGGGATGATCGTAAATCGGCCAAGCGATGAATCAACAACAGGAGTCCGCGCTGTCGAGCAGGATCGTATTCCCAAGGCACCAGCTTAATTCCACGGTGTTGTACGATCGGGACCAGTGATTCCAGATCACTCAACTGAAACTGATGGCTGACCGGCGCGACATACACGACGCTGTTCTCGGGCACTTGACTCCAGAACTCTGAATTCAGAGCGTCGGACCAATATCCAGCTTCCATCCCCAGTTTATCGGCTCCTCGATTACCACCAGCCAATGGGCCGTATTGAGAAATTGCGAGGGGTTGCATCGTCCAGTAGAGAGGTATGCAGCCGACAAGAATTCCAACGAGCACTTTGCGGCCGAGATTGCGTTCACGACCTGAGGTAGGAGTTGTTGGATTGGTTCTCGGGCGTCCATCCAGCCACAAACTGAAACCTCGAGCTGCCAGCATCGCCAGCGGCGGCATCACAATCAGGAAGAGTCGAGTGCCATCGTAAACAGGGACGCCCGGAACGGCGAACACCGTGAGTGGCATCAGCACGAAGAGCAGCAGCAGTTTCTCCATCGAATCAAGCGCTGCACGAACGCTGCGCAGGATCAAGCCGGATAATGTCCAGGCGGGCAATGAGATCAGGGTCGTGATGAACGGAAAATGCCACGGTACTTCCTTGTCTGCAAACCTCTGACCAAAGTACCAGCAATAAAGAGTTGGACGCTCCGTCGTTCGCCCCAGATAAGTCATGACATTCTTAACAGGATCCAGCCAGAGCCATGGCCAGCCGGCGAGGAAGACGATGGCTCCAAGGATTCCGAAGACTGCTAATGGTCGCATCGATTTCCACTGAAACTGGGCGACGGACCAAAGAAACAGCAGCACGGGAAGAAAGATGCCCTGCACTTTCGTCAGCAGCAACAAGCCCCAGAAGACTCCGCTGACAGCGGCCTGCAGTGTTGTTGGAGGAGTCGGGCGAGTCCACCAGTTTAGCAGCGGAATCATTGCTGCGACCCACGTCAGATTTGTGCACGATTCCAGAGCCGACAGTCGCGCATGTCCCATCAGGTGAGGCATGCCTATTAACATCGCGGCGACCAGCAGTCCCGTCGTCAGGCCATATTTTCGACGAGAAAACTCCGACAGCAGCAGGACCGTCAGGCCAAAGGCCGCACAGGAACCAAGTCTTGCCGCAGGCACATTGTAAATTGTTTCTTCGGAGCCTGCGATAAAAGCGGAGGTCAGGCTGTGCGATACTCCCAGTACAAATCGTCCCAGCGGAGGATGGTCGGGGAGATATCGCGGAGCTCCAAAAACTTCACGAGCTACATCGGGAGTAAACAACAGTGGTCCATGCTGAGCAAACGCGTCTGCCAGATAGACGCCCTGATCGATGTTGAAAGATTCGTCCAGAGTGAGTCCGGGGCCAACTGGAAGAGTGGAATTCACCAGGCCATGGTTCACCATCGACGCCGCGAGCATGAATGCGACGAAAGAGAGGCCAGCCAGAATTGGTGAACAGCGAAACATGACGCACGATCGTTAGCGGAAAGTCGATTCCATGAAAAAGGGCGTCCCCGTGGGAACGCCCTTTATTTCTGTCAGCAGCAGATTATCGAGGCGCATCGTCAAATGCACCTGACCGTCAAACTACTTCGCTTCTGGAGCTGGAGCAGCGCCTTCAGCGGCTGGTGCTGGAGCTTCAACAGCAGGAGCTTCCGCTGCTGGTGTTTCAGCAGCTGGTGTTTCAGCAGCTGGTGTTTCAGCAGCTGGTGCAGCACCTTCAGCAGGTGCAGCTGCTGGAGTTTCGGCCGCAGGAGCAGCGCCTTCAGCGGCTGGAGCTGCATCGTGAGAATGACCGTCCTTCTCGTCATGAGAATGTGGAGCTTCTGCTCCGCCAGCAACTCCAGAACCCGCTGCAGCAGCGCCGCCGCCAGCTCCGGTTGTGCTTTCATTGGCGGTGCATCCCAAAGTGAACGTCACGCCTGCCAGCAGCACGAGCGTGCTCAATGATTTAACGAATTTCATGTCCCCCAGCCTTTCACAAAAAACACTTCATTTGATGTCGCGACCCAGAAACCGCAGGAAACTGCGATTAAGCGACCCTATAACGCTACGAAAACACGCCATGAAATCAATCTTTCGGAAGAGCGAAATCGTGGAAGTTTCGTTTTTGGGGCTTTCTTCAGCCACCATGGCCGATTGCGATTGCATAAACTCGGCTGAATTGCCAGGAATTAACGACGAAAAACACTGCTTATGGCAGCCGCCATGGATGACCAAACCCCCGAATCTGTAGATCTTTCGCAATCGGACGAGACCGTTCCGGGTGGAGCATTAGCGCCGCGCGAGAAAGTTCGGGCGTTCCCGACCACCCCCGGCGTCTACCTCATGAAGGACGGAACGGGTTGCGTCATTTACGTCGGAAAAGCGATCAACTTGCGGAGTCGGGCCGGCAGCTATTTCACTCGAGCGGCCGAGATCGAACAACGGACAGCCGAACTAGTTTTGCAGATTGCGGACATCGATTACATCGACGCCGAAAGTGAAGTGGACGCCCTGCTGATGGAAGCGAGGCTGATCAAAGATATTCAGCCGAAGTTCAATACTCAGCTCAAGGACGGTAAGACCTTTCCGTATTTGCAGATCACGACTCGAGAAGATTTTCCGCGTGTCGAGTTTACTCGTCAGCCGGAAACATCCGGAGTCAAGCTGTACGGACCGTTCCTGAACTCAGCTCAGCTTCGCGGAGCGATAGCGATCCTGCAGAAAATTTTTCGGTTCCGTACATGTACCCTGGATATTGATGAGCAGGACGAGCGATGGCGTTGGTTTCGTCCGTGTCTGCTGGCCAGCATCAATCAGTGCACCGCTCCGTGCAATCAGCGGATCAGCAAGGAAGATTATCGAGAAGACATTCGCCGGTTGAAGATCTTCCTGGATGGCGGCAAAGTCAGTCTTGTGAAGGAAATGGAAACTTCCATGCTGCAGGCTTCGAAGGAACTAAAGTTTGAGAAGGCTGGTCGGATCCGCGATGAGATCAAATCGTTGAAAGACCTCAGCCTGCGAGGAAACCTGGAAAGTCATGCGCAGCCGGAAGTGTTCTATATTGATCCTCAAAAGGGTTTGACTGGGCTAAAGAAGGTTTTAAAGTTGGACCAGATTCCTCGACGAATCGAAGGGGTGGACATCGCACATATTCAGGGTAAGGATACGGTCGCCAGTCTTGTTCAGTTTATCGACGGATTACCATTCAAGCCGGGATACAAGAAGTTTCAGATTCAGTCGGTCGAAGGAGTTGATGACTTTGCTTCGATGCGCGAGGTGATTACTCGACGATTTCGCCGGTTGGTGCAGGAAGATGAAGCGTTCCCTGACCTGCTGCTGATCGACGGCGGCAAGGGGCAGTTGAATGCGGTAATGGAAACATTTCAGGTTCTGGGGATCAAACCTCCGACAACCATTTCGCTTGCCAAGAAAGAAGAAGAGATCTTTGTTCCGGGGCAGTCGGAATCGATTCGTTTGAGCCGTCATTCGTTCAGTCTGCGACTGCTGCAATACGTTCGTGATGAAGCCCACCGGTTTGCTCAGAACTACCATCATCTGCTGCGGCGCAAGTCAACTTTTGAAGACAATCGCAAGGGGCCGCGAAAGAAGAAATCTTAGCCCTTGGTTTATTGCGGTCGAAGTTTTTTCGCTTGCAGATCGTCCGGCATGATTTTGAGATGAACCTGGAGTTTGCCAACATTCAGTTTGAAAGTCTTTGCAGAAAGCGGTATCAAGCTGTTTATGAACGCCTCTTCTGAACACATTTCGAATGCCTCTGCTTCTCCGTCACGCCGGTCGATGATCGGGATGATGGGCGGCGGTGTCGGTGCGATTGGGATGATGTCGGCTTTGGGGCAGTCCGCGTTTGGTGATCTGCAGCCGTCGCAATTTCCGGGCAAGGCGAAGAGAGTTATCCATCTCTTTATGAATGGCGGTCCGTTTCAGGGGGACCTGTTTGATCCCAAACCGGATCTGCTTAAGTTCGCGGGACAGCGGCCGCCGGAAGCCGATTTCAGGACGGAGCGGAAAACCGCTGGACTCTTGCCTTCGCCGTTTCGATTTCGTCAGTGTGGCGAATCAGGACTGCCGGTCAGTGAGCTGTTACCGTTGACGTCGAAATGCATCGACGACATGTGCATCATTCGTTCGACGTACACCAATAATCCGAATCACGGCCCCGCGTTATTGTTGATGAATAACGGGACCATTCTGCCGACGAGGCCAAGCATGGGCTCGTGGATGTCGTATGGGCTTGGGACTGAGAACTCCGATCTGCCTGCCTACATTGTGTTGTGTCCCGGAAAGCCAGTTCGATTCTCCATTCTGTGGACCAGCGCGTTTCTGCCGGGGTCTCATCAGGGTACGTATATCAATCATTCTGATCCCGCTCCGGACAAGCTGATTCCCTTCCTGCGGAATGCTCAGGCCAGTAGAGATTCTCAAGCCGCTCAGGTGGCCTTGATGAGTCAGCTTAATCGGCTGCATCTGGAGCGTTCTGGCCCGGATGGACAACTCGAGGGTCGCTTGCAGGCGATGGAAACTGCGTTCCGCATGCAGTTCACGGCCACGGATGCTTTCGATCTGCAAAAAGAAACTCAGGCGACTCGCGATGATTACGGCACCGGGCATTTTGCGAATGGTTGCTTGTTGGCTCGAAGGTTGAGCGAACGAGGAGTCCGGTTCGTTCAAGTGTATTACGGCAATGGTCAACCCTGGGATACTCATAGCGATCACAACAACAGCACGATCAATCTTTGCAGAGACATCGATCGTCCGATTTCGGCGTTGCTCCGCGATCTGAAGCAACGTGGGTTACTGGAGGACACGTTGGTGCTGTGGGGCGGCGAGTTTGGCCGAACGCCGACTTCGGAGAACGGAAACGGTCGCGACCATAATCACTACGGATTCACCACCTGGATGGCCGGAGGTGGCATTCGAGGTGGGATGACTTACGGAGAGACCGACGACTTCGGTTTCCGTGCGGTGCATAATCGAGTTCACGTGCATGACCTGCATGCCACGATTCTGCATCAGTTGGGGATCGATCACGAGAAATTAACGTATCGCTATGCGGGCCGGGATTTCCGGCTGACAGATGTCGCCGGCCGCGTGATTCAGGAAATTGTCACGTAGCAACTTCGCCGGAGCTGAACGCATGTCTTGCCTGGCCGTTCGCCTTGCGGCCCCGTTCTGCTAATCTTGGCAGATCTTGTTGAGTCCGTGCGTTGTTCGGCGGACTCGTACTTCCCTGCTCTTCCCTCTAATAATCTCGCTTGATGGGCGAAGTAGAGCCATGCAATCGCAATTCTCAGCACAAGCCCTTGAACGTATGCATCAGACCGGCGTCATCGCGGTTCTGGTTGTGGATGATCCTCGTCGAGCCGTCAAGGTGGCTCGCGCGCTGCTGGCGGGTGGCGTCAGTATCATGGAGTTGACACTGAGAACTTCGGCCGCGTTGGAATGCTTGAAAGCGATTACAAGCGAAGTGCCTGAGATGATGGCCGGAGCAGGCACGATCATCATTCCGGAGCAAGTGGATCAGGTTGTGAATGCCGGAGCAACGTTTGCCGTTTCGCCGGGAACCAATCCTGTTGTCATTCGTCGAGCCATCGAACTGGGACTTCCGTTTGCTCCCGGCGTTGTGACTCCGACTGACATCGATATGGCCGTTCACGCGGGGTGTCGAGAACTCAAGTTCTTCCCTGCGGAGCAAAGTGGTGGCCTGAACATGTTGAGTGCAATCAAGGCTCCGTATGCTCATCTTGGACTGAAGTATATTCCTCTAGGGGGAGTTACGACGGCAAACCTTGAAAGTTATCTGCGAGATCCTGACGTGTTGGCAGTAGGTGGATCGTGGCTGGCGAAGAAAGACACGATCGACGCGGAACGCTGGGATGAGATCACGAAGGCTGCTCGCGAAGCCAGCGCGATCGTGGAAAAAGTGCGAGCAAAGAATCACAACGTATGAGTCTATCGGCTGAACTGGTCATTGAGACGGCGAAGGTGAGCAAGACCTATCGTCGCGGATTCTGGGGCAAAAACTCGTTCACTGCGCTGAATGATGTTTCGCTGCAGGTTCCTCGCGGAGAGATCTACGGGTTGCTGGGACCGAACGGAGCCGGCAAGACGACGTTGATCAAGATTCTGCTGGGGATCATTCGTAAGTCCGCTGGCAACGCCACGGTTCTGGGACATGCGGCCGGTTCTATGGAAGCACGACGCAGAATTGGATACCTGCCGGAGAATCATCGAATTCCTCGGCACCTGACCGCTCTCACCGCGCTGGAGTATTACGGTAGTCTGAGCGGCATGTCGATGAGTGCAATACGCGCCGAGCGAATGAAGCTGCTCGAAGTCGTTGGATTGCGCGGTCGAGAAAGAGAACGGGTGTCCGGATATTCAAAAGGGATGCTTCAACGGCTGGGGTTAGCTCAGGCCATGCTTCATCGGCCCGACTTGATCGTGCTGGATGAGCCGACAGACGGAGTCGACCCGGTCGGGCGTCGCGAGATTCGTGATGTGCTCAAGCAACTGGCCGATCAGGGCCACAGCATTTTTCTGAACAGTCATCTTCTGCAGGAGATTGAACTGATCTGTTCCAGCGTCGCGATTCTGAACCACGGAAAA
>CAIXQV010000937.1 GCA_903921605.1 uncultured Planctomycetaceae bacterium
CGGCCGACGCCAGTTTGAATTGCTCAGTCTGTTTGGCGACATAGATGGTGAGGACATCATTGAGCCACGTCCCAAGGAGTCCGTCGCAGAGACACTCAACACGCTCTCCAAACTGCCAAGAGAGTCGATGGTGTTCATCGAAATGCCGTCGAGTTCGACCGATAGTGGCCCCAAAGACTTTCTAAACGAGCCAGTGGATTGACTCTGCGGTAGGTATCGACACGGTTGAAGGAAGGCGAAAACTGGATTGTTGGATGGGACCGTTAACCGGCCAGAATCTTTAATCGACCCCCCGGTCGGTGGAGATACCGCCATCGAGTCTAGCCGACCCTCTTCGTGAAAAAAAATTTGAGACTCGTTTTGAGGTGACTGCCATTGGCGTGTCGTGTTTGTGCGACGTCACAAATCGACCTGCTCCCCGAAAACTGATCCAGAGATCAGAGTGAATCCGTCCGACACGAAGGGCCGGAAAGGATTTGGAATGAAGAAGCGACATCGTGACGAGCAGATTGTCGGTCTGTCGTGAACGGCAATCTGTCATGGTCGGCACGAACCAACCCGATCATCTTGATGAAGCCTAAAAGAAGAACAGAAAATGGCGATAATCACGATCTACACTGACGGCGGATGCTGGCCGAACCCTGGATCGGGTGGCTGGGGCTTCGTATGCGTCGAGACGAAGGCTCAGGACTGCGGCGGGGAGCGGGACACGACAAACACCGCATGGAGATCACGACAGTCCTGGCGGCCCTCCAATATCACCGAGAGAGCAACGGCGTCGGCAAGTCGCTCAAGATTATCTCGGACTCGCAGTACGTCGTGAATGCTTGCTCGTCGTGGATGAAGAAGTGGAAGTCGAAGGGATGGAAAAAATCCGGCGGGCTGAAGAACGTAGACCTGTGGCAACAGGTTGACGAGGCGATGGCAGGATTGGATGTTGTGTTCGAGTGGGTTCGTGGTCACAACGGCAACGAGTTCAACGAATTGGCCGACCAACTGGCCGGATCTGGTGCCGAACTGGACGACCGCGAAGACTTGAGTAACAACCTCGACCGAGAGTTCGCGGAGATGTTCTAGGAGCGAGTGGTGTCGAAAGCCTCCTAAGTTGCAGACGTTTATGACTTTGAGATGGGCTGATTTCTGAAACTCAGTTGGGTTGTGGAAACCAGTGGGCACGCCAAATTCAAATTCGTGATCCGGAATGGTGAAGTCAAAGTGAACGGCGAGATCGGAACCCGAAGCCGGCGGAAACTTGTTGCCGGTGACATTGTTGAGATCGGCGACAAGCAACTGTGGATCAAGGATTCACTCTTCGCGGAATGAGTCCGTTGCTGGAACCGTCGAAAAATCGAGACAACGCCGATTTGCCAGCCTCACAACCGAAAAGTAGCACTCAATGGCGAAGATCCCGTCACGCAAATTCTCAACTGCCAAGAGGAAGATCGCCTCGACCAAGTTTTCCACAGCCAAACGGAAACTCGCATCAGGTCAATTTGCCGATCAGACTGCCGCCAAAATCCCTTCAAAGAAGTTCGTCAAGGCAAAGAAGTCGCCAACAAGAGTCATCAATGAACCTGCTCCGCTCAGCCATCCAACTGATGAACAAGCTCGTCAAAGAAGTGGTGGCGACGTTGAAAAGCAGAACGGATGCCTTGAAGAAGAAAGTGAAAACTAAAACTGCTCGTTGACCGGGAGACGTTTCAACTGCAATCTGGGAACCAGCCATCGTGAACGTGAATAAGACTTTTGCTGGACTCCTTGGCTTCCTCATCGGATTGGGGATTGGCGGCTATTCTGTTTTCCCAGACTTGATGATGCGATTGCGATGGTCCTGGAGCGGTGGCGGTGGTGAAACGGCAGATTGGGGCGAGCCGCTGTTCTATCTGGTGATCTTCGGATTTCCCGTGGGGTTGGTGGGAGCGGTCGTCGGGGTGTTGTTGGCGGGATGGCTCGGAAAGAAGCGTGAGTGACGACACCCTCACCAACGACAAAAAGGACACGGCATGGACATCCTCGGCGAATTTGTGTCAGCCACTATCAACGCTTTTGAAGCCAACAAACGGCTGGCAGATCGAGCCATCGAACAAGTGCCTGACGACAAACTTCACGCCGCACCGGATGACAACACCAACTCAATTGCCGTGATCGTAAAGCATATCGCCGGGAATTTGATTTCTCGCTGGACCGACTTCTTGACGACGGATGGCGAGAAACCGTGGCGGAATCGAGATGATGAGTTCGTGGATTCGTTGGGAAGCCGTGGAGACATCCTGCAATTGTGGGAAACGGGTTGGGCTTGTCTGCTGAGCACATTGAAGAGTCTGAAACCCGAAGACCTCGGTAAGACCGTCCTGATCCGTGGGGAACCCCATTCCGTGCCGTTGGCGATGGAACGCTCGCTGGGCCACACCTGCTACCACATCGGACAGATCGTCCAAGTTGCTCGCATCCATACAGGCGAAAACTGGAAGACGCTGACGATCCCAAAAGGCGAATCAGAGCAGTTCAACAATGCGAATTGGGGCCAGACCGGAAAGTCGCATTCGTAGTTCACGTTTCAGCAATGGAGCATTTGAGGAGCCATCACGTTGCTGATGGGCCCAACATGAGCCATCCACCGATGGTCAATGTCGCCATAACCAGTCCCACACCCAAAGCCGACCAGAAGCTCAGTCCCAATCGCTCTGCGAATGCAAGCGGAATAAAGAAGGGCAATCCCAGAGGCACGAGGATCAAAGTCTCACGGGATAGCTGTGACAGATTCTTGAGGTCGTGGTCCCGAAACCAAGTCATGAGAATGGCAATGATGCTCACTACGGGCAGCGTTAAGAGAACTGCCCCCACACGGGGCGACCGATTGGAGATTTCAGACACGACACCAATGATGATCGCCGCAACGATTGTCCGCACGAGAAACATCTGCATGGCGATTCTCTTTCACTCATTACGGTCTTCATTATTCGCAAACGCTCGATACAGCAGCAAGTCGTAA
>CAIXQV010000938.1 GCA_903921605.1 uncultured Planctomycetaceae bacterium
AATGGGAGTCACTCGAACAAAACTCACTCGTTACGGTAGTCGTTGCCAGAAAGAAGGAAGTAGACTGGGGCCACATTGTGTACTTCGGCGTTACGGTGTCGTCGGCAATGTCAGCCAGGACCGCATAGCAATGCAATGCACGTGCGGACTGGAAATGATTTGACGACAAGCGGGTGTGACTCCCGCATGGGTAGCTCTTAGCCAGAGGCCCATTATCGAGTGTTGCAGCGTGTCTATAAGGAGACGTGAAGCCGTAATGCTGGCGACGTCTTCGAAGTGGCTCGTTGAAGCGTACACAGAAAGGTAGTGAGGGTGAATCGACCGGGAGTAGCCTCCCGGCGGTGAACGACATGAGCTCCGAAATTTTGTATCTGTTGGATCCTGCCCAAGGCGTGTGCATGCTGGAAGGCAATATCTCTCACCGCGATATGGCAAGCTGTGAGAGAAGACCCGGAGTCGCTCGTCCGCTCGCGCTACACATGATGTCATCAAGGCAACCAGTGAGACCCTGTGGTTCTTGTTCGGATCATGACACACCTGTCATGCCCGACCGAGTATGCTCGACAAGCCTAATCAGCAAGGACGGCAAATGACCTTCAGGGAGTCGGATGGCCGAATAGTACCGTTGAAGTCCGGCCTCCAGCCGGATGGAATGAAGCCGAGTAATATCGGTGCAGGGAAGGCGGCCAGGCTGTTACATGATCCAGACCGAGCACTGCCCGTACTCAGAGACGGACCCTCAGTGATAACTCGGCTGGATCAGATCCATCAACGAGCGGTCACGCAACCGAACGCGGTTTTCAATAACCTGTTCTCGCTACTCAATGCTGAGCTGCTATGGTTTGCGTTCCGCCGACTGAAACGAGGCAAGGCACCGGGCGTCGATGGCGTCACGCTTGAAGACTACGAGGCGAACCTGCGGGACAACCTTCAGGATTTGCTGCAGCGACTTCATCGTGGAAGCTATCGGCCTCAACCCAGCCTGCGTAAGAACATTCCGAAAGGGAATGGGAAGACGCGACCACTGGGCATCGCCTGCGTGGAAGACAAGCTCGTTCAGCGAGCTGTCGTGATGATCCTTGAGCAAATCTACGAGGTCGATTTCTATGATACCTCGTACGGATTTCGGCCCCAAAGATCATGCCATCAGGCGTTATCAGTGCTCGGTCAAACCATCGCGACAAAGAAAGTGAATTGGATCTCCGACGCCGACATCAAAGGCTTCTTTGACAACGTGTGTCACGAGCGACTCGGAGACCTGCTGCGAATTCGCATCAGCGACCCGCAGTTGCTCGCCCTGATCCGTCGCTTTCTGAAGGCCGGTGTGATGATCGAAGATGAGCGTTTCGACACCGAAGACGGCGTGCCGCAGGGTGCGAGTCTTTCGCCGTTACTCGCCAACGTGTATCTGCATTACGTTCTGGATCAATGGTTCGAGCGAGATGTGAAACCACGAATGGAAGGTGAGTCATCACTGATTCGATATGCCGACGATTTTATCGTCAGTTTCGAATTAGAAGCGGACGCGGTGAAATACCAATCGGTGTTGCCGAAACGTCTGGCTCGGTTCTCGTTATCAGTCGCCGAGGATAAGACCAAGTTGATTCGTTTCGGTCGTTTCGCACGTCGCGACTGCCAGCGACGGGGTGAAGGGGCTCCGCAAACCTTCGACTTCCTCGGATTCACTCATTACTGCGGGACGAGTCGCGCAGGTCGTTTCAAACTGAAAAGGAAGACGTCGACGAAGAAGCTCCGTGGGAAACTGCAGGACCTGAATCGCTGGTTCTGGAAGCAGCTTTCTACTCCGATCGTTGAAATGTGGCGCACACTGAACGCGAAGCTCCGCGGTCACTATCAGTATTACGGCATCAACGATAATTGGCCGCTGCTGATGGCGTATCGTGCTCATGCTTGCCGGATGGCGAAGTGTCACATCAGTCGTCGGAGTCAGAACAGCTATTTTAGTTGGGCGAAGTTCTATGCGTTTCTTGAGCAGAACCCAGTGGCGTCTCCTCACCGTCTGATTGACCTGATCGCGATGGCTCGCGGAGGGAGTGCGATGGCCAGGTAACGGCTGGGAGCCGGATGCGTTAACGGCGCACGTCCGGATCTACGAGGGGGCGACCTCAATTGTGCATGGAGACAATATTGTGACACCACCACGGGAAACCAGGTGGCAAACAGGGAAAACAAACCGTATCCTAAACGTAAGAGATTAGCCCTACTCACCCCGAGTGGCCGTACTGGTTTTTTGAAATGGAGACTCGCTCACGGCCAGCGAGTCAGCTTCACCAATGGACGGCCATCCACGCATTGCAAGCGTTGCATCGAAAAAGCGTGATGAGGAT
>CAIXQV010000939.1 GCA_903921605.1 uncultured Planctomycetaceae bacterium
ATGGCTCATCCCAACAAGTATCACACGCCAAAATTGCCCGGCATGGGTGATGTGAACTGGGGAAAATTCTTCTCAGTACTCACGGATACGAAATACAAGGGCCCCGTTTGCGTCGAGGTAGAAGATCGAGCCTACGAGGGTTCGTTGAACGAACGTGCCGCATCGCTGACTCAAAGCCACACGTATCTCAGGAATTTCGTTCCCGTCCGAGGTATGAGCGAGGCGTAGCCCATACGGGGAAGAGAGGGCTCAATCAACCGGTACTGCCTGGTCGCGATACAAAGCGGGGCCAAAACGAAAGGCGGTCGAACCAATCGCTGCATGTCGCACTTACTAAGCGGAATGTTGCCCGGTGCTATGTCAGAGCTAAAAACGTAGGCTGGACATTTTTATCCGACAAACCTGCAACGGGCAAGAATGCCCATCCTACCCCAAAATGAAGACTTGACCACGCACTAAAAGCTTCGAACAGAATCTGCAGCCCCCGGCTGAGGCTCGGCACTGAAGATCATGCGAGTCGGCTTGCCACAGTGCGGACAGGCGATTTCGAAGTGGCAGGTGACCTTCGTGACGGCACGAAGATCCGGGTTGGCAAGACACAGATTTCCGAGCGAATCAAAACCAACAGCCCTGGTACCGACAGGCACAGTGGCGGCGATGTCAAATTGCGTCGGGCGATCCGTTTCGCGTGAGATCCTGAGAACTTGTGAGCGACCACTTGCGGAATCGACAAGAGTCAACAAGCTGCCGTCGCTAAGCGAAGCAAGTCGAGTGGACCCAACTTCTGCGAAACCCGATTGCGATACAGCACCTTCTTCGTCGATTCGAACGACGTGCCCGGAGGGTAGCAGGGCTTCAAGCTGACCACCGGCATTAAGAATCAAATCCTGCACGGGCTGATTCAGCTGGGCAAGATCCGTCATCTGGCCTTCGGCATCAAGTGAAACGAGTCGTCCCGATTGATTGACCGAAAACACAAACCGACCCAATTCGTCACGAACAAAGCCTGACGCTGGGAACGAAAGAGTCTGCAGAACTACGTGCTGCCCAGACTCGGTAATCTGATGCAATGACGACTCCCCGCCACTGGCAGTCAGAACATAGAGAGTACCATCGGCGTCGACCTGAATTCGTTGAATCCCCGACAAATGCTCGATCGCAAGACTGACCGAGCCGTGCTCATCCAACCGAAACACACATTCAGCTTTGCGATCAGCCACGAAGATTTGCGACTTCCCGGACACCACAAGGTCCACGGGTTCCACAACCTTCACCGGCAATCGCTCGATGACTGGCTTCGAATGAACTCGCACCGGAGCGTGATCATGGTTGGCGATGGCGCCTAATCGAGGAACCTCGTCCGCAAACCCCGCCGGCGCGACGACGAACGCGGCGCCCATGGCGAAACGGCGGAGTAACCCACGTAGAAAAAACTGTCGAGGCATATCGAAACGTACCCGGTACGGGAGAAACCCGCTTCTTTAGTGATCAGCCGAGGCGAAAGCCGTTAGCCGAACCACTCCACGATCCGTGTCAAAACCATCCTGCGTCGCAAGTATCAACGGTTTAATCCCCGGCGTCAATAAGTGGACCGCCAGATCTTTGCCGCAGAATCCATCCACCCACTTGCAACACTTCTCAGAACCGACGGAGGATCGAATCTGAGGTCAGGAAACACCAGCCTGGGATATAAACGCGTTTCAGTTCCGCATCCTGTGTGCCAATCTGCTAAAAATCATTAGAATCCGAAGAATTCCTAATCCCGCCCGCCGAGCGTTCAATCGGCTGTCGCACAATCGCACAGCCACCCGAAGGAGTGTCGCATTTTGAACGGCCAGCCCGATTCGACCGACAGCAGACTCACCCGTGATTTGACGACCATTTTGGCTGGAAGTTCTGTCCAATTCGCGGATATCTCGGCCGGAACCGCAGCTGGTCGAGCCCTTCACATGGAATATTCCGCGACCGAAATTGGGGCTGCGGGAACTCAAAAAAATTCCGGCCGCCGTTATCTGATTGCATCGATTACCAAACCCATTGTTGGCATGCTCGCGGTGCAACTCGCATCAGCCGGACGACTTTCCCTGAATGAACCAGTCAGAGAGTTTGTCGACGGTTTTAACCGAGGACCGCTGAGAGCCATCACGTTCCGGCATCTGTTGACTCACACCAGCGGTCTGCCGGACATGCTGCTGAACAACAATGAACTCCGCGCCAGACACGCTTCATTGGCGGAATTTGTGATCGAAACCGCTCGAGTGACTCCCGAGTTTCCAGCAGGAACCAGTTGTCGTTACTCGAGCATGGGATTCGCCGTACTGGCCGATGTGATCGAAAAAATCACGCAAACGCCGCTCCCTGAACTGCTGCAACGAGACCTGTTCGGGCCGCTTCGAATGCAGGATTCGTGGCTTGGAATTCCTTCCGGCAAATTCGAAGAACTTCAGCCCACGCTCGTTCCCTGTGAATTACCAATCTGGCAGCAGCAGGCCCCGGACTGGAACTGGAACAGTCGCTACTGGCGAAGCCTCGGCGCGCCTTGGGGAGGAATGACTTCCACATCAAATGATCTGGGGCGTCTGGCCGTTTGCATGCTGAATCAGGGGACGTCGCCCGATCATCAGACAATCATTCATCCACTGGTGATTTCCAGTTCGACGCAGAATCAGACTTGTCACATGTCGGCACTGGTGGAGTCAGATCGTCTCCATCGTCCCTGGGGACTGGGATGGAGATTTAACTGGCCTGATCATGCGACTTGTTTCAGCGACTTTGTTTCGTCTGAAGCCTACGGTCACTGGGGTGCGACCGGAACCCTGATGTGGATTGACCCGAAGACGCAGATTTGGTGCGTGATCCTGACCAATCAGCCGTATGAAGTGAGCCAGACAGTGATTCAACGACTGTCGAACAGAATCGTGTCAGAGGTTCGTGCAAAGACGCCAGAACCGCCATCGAATTGACATCGCGGGCTGCAGCCTGCATGCTTCATTCACTGATGGCCCGCTCGCCTGAATCAACAGTCCTACATCGTCAACGGATGGAGTTCGTGTCCTATGTCAGATGCGTCAGAATTTGCACCGGAAAAATGGACACGCCGCCACGTCCTGGCTTCGGCAACAGCCGCATCGGTCACGCTGCTGTCAGCAGCAACGAGCTTCGCAGGCGGCGCATCACAAGTCAGCCCATCTTTGCCCGAGGTTCCGGCGGACTTTCGAATCACGAAGAAGAGAATTCATCAGTCCGTCATGGGCTGGTGCTTCAACCCAATGCCGGTGCCGGAATTGATCCAGCATTGCGTCGACGTTGGAGTTGAGGCCATCGAAGGAGTTGACCCAAAGTTTTACCCAGAAGCCAGGGCGAAAGGCCTGAAGATCGCACTCGTCAGCAGTCATGGATTTGCCAAAGGGCCGGTCGACCCTGCCAATCATCAGGAATGCATCGAGAAGCTAAAAAAATCCATCGACATTGCCGCTGAGTTTGAAAGTCCCAGCGTGATCACTTTCACGGGAATGCGTGTCGATGGCATGGATAACAAAACGGCTGAGCAGAACTGCATCGACTGCTGGAAGCAGGTGATTGAGTATGCGGA
>CAIXQV010000940.1 GCA_903921605.1 uncultured Planctomycetaceae bacterium
AGTAACCCGGCCGGTGTTCGCAGGAAACCGCAACCTGCTGCGCTCGCATGTGAAGCTGTCTTGTGGGATCATCCAGCGACACCAACAGACGTACAAATCCCGGATCGTCTGCAATCAATTTTCCTTACATCCAATTCGTCGGCCACATTGATGACTTCCTCAGGGCTTAGTCTCCTTCAATTTGATAACCAATTCACTGGCTGTCTTCCCGGCGATCCAGAAGAAAAAAACTTTCGCCGCCAGGTTCGCGGTGCTTGTTATTCGCGAGTGCTCCCGACGAAGGTGGCACAGCCGCAGTTGATTGGTTACTCACGCGAAGTGGCTGAGTCACTGGACCTGCCTCCCGAGCCGATCGACGCGCAGGAATTCGCGGAGGTATTCTCAGGCAACGTGCAACTGGATGGTATGGATCCGTTTGCGATGTGCTACGGCGGTCATCAGTTTGGTAACTGGGCCGGGCAATTGGGTGATGGACGAGCGATCAATTTGGGAGAAGTCATCAACTCCAATGGCCAGCGTTGGATGCTGCAGTTGAAAGGAGCCGGACCGACTCCTTATTCGCGAACGGCCGATGGACTGGCGGTGCTCAGATCATCCGTCCGTGAATTCCTGTGCAGCGAAGCCATGTTCCATCTGGGAGTCCCCACAACTCGTGCATTGAGTCTGGTACTCACTGGCGAACAGGTTGTCCGCGACATGTTTTATGACGGGAATCCTCAACGCGAACCGGGAGCGATTGTTTGTCGAGTCGCCCCGTCGTTTACTCGGTTTGGCAACTTTGAAATCCTGGCGTCTCGACGAGATAACGACAACCTGCAAAAGTTGATTGATCACACGATTCGCGTCGACTTTCCTCATCTGGGGGCACCGTCGCCAGAAGTTTACGAGAAATGGTTTGCGGAGATTTGCCGAACCACGGCCGACATGATTGTGGGCTGGATGCGAGTCGGGTTCGTGCATGGAGTCATGAACACGGACAACATGTCGATTCTTGGCCTGACGATTGATTACGGTCCGTACGGCTGGCTGGAAGACTACGATCCGAACTGGACTCCGAATACGACCGATGCGGCAGGGCGTCGTTATCGCTATGGCCAGCAGCCACAGATTGCGATGTGGAATCTGGTTCAGTTGGCGAATGCACTGGCTCCGATTTTTGATTCGGTCGTTCCTTTGCAACGCGGGATCGATTTGTATTCGACGCATTTTAATGAAGCCTGTCAGAACATGCTGGCCGCCAAGCTGGGGCTGGTTTATGACGCATCGCTCGATGACAAAGCTCTGTCCGATGATCTGCTGGAACTGATGCAGGAGATCGAAACGGACATGACGATTTTCTATCGCCGCCTTGCGACTCTGAAGTTCGATGGTGGTGTCAACGCGTCAGAACAGAACGTTGAGAATGCTTTCGTCACGGCACTGGCCGACGCATGGTACAAGCCGGAACAGGTGACGGGGGAGTATCGAGTGAAGTTGATGCAATGGATTCATCGCTACCGCGCGCGCGTTGACCAGGTAGGAATCTCAGATGAAAATCGTTGTCAGCAGATGAACGCCGTCAATCCGAAGTATGTGCTCCGTAACTATCTCGCGCAGGTGGCGATCGACAAAGCCACAGCCGGAGATTACTCGGGGATTCAGGAGCTGCTGGAAGTTCTGCGTCGGCCTTACGATGAGCAGCCCGAAAACGAACATCTCGCCACCAAACGCCCGGACTGGGCCCGCGACCGCGCTGGCTGTTCAATGCTGTCGTGCAGTTCGTGATGTGGGGGGTTGCGGTTGAGATATGCTGGTGCAAAAAGATTCAGAGATGACGGGTGAGGATTTCACGGCTATCGTGCAACACGGGGCAGTATTAATTCCACCCTCAGGGTTACGTTGATCTCCTCTGTGAACTTTGCTACACCTCCCACTGAATTGACTGTGATTGGCCCGTGAATACGGGCTCAGCGCGTAGCCACAGGCTTTAGCCTGTGGTCTCCATCCTCGCGGAGTCTCCGCCGCGAACGCGGCGGCAGAGGAGGTCCACCTCAATGAGCTCATTCACAAAACTGACATACCACGTCGTGTTTGGCACAAAGTACCGTCGCCCGTTGATCACGCCAGGATTTCAGGAACGCCTCTACAAATACATCGGCGGCATCATTCGAGATAAATCCGGTCATCTCATCGAGATCGGTGGAATCGCCGACCACGTCCATATTCTTGCTCACTTTCCTCCAACGATCAGCGTAAGCGCCATGATTGGGGATTTGAAAGGCTGTTCTTCGACGTGGGTGAACACGGAGAAGCTCGCTGGACGTCATTTTGAGTGGCAAAAGGGCTACGGTGCATTCACAGTCAGTTATTCGCAGATTGAAGTGGTCCAGAATTACATTCAACAGCAGGAGAGCCATCACAAGAAAACAACCTTTGAAGACGAATATCGAGCAATGTTGATTCGACACAACATCCAGTTTGATCCGCGATACCTCTTTGAGGCGGAACATCATGGGTGAGTGGAATTTGGTCGAATCGAGAAAGGAAACATGGGTGCGGCCGTGAGAAGGATGGAATGAGGCTTGGGCCGTATTCACGGCCCGGGAGTTTGTGTGAATGCCAACTGCGGGCTGAAGCCCGCAGCTACGCGCTGGCACCGCATTCGCGGTGAATCGCAATTGGGGCAGTGTGAGTGGGCTGAAGCCCACGCTACTGGGAAGATGGACTGGTCAGTCGTGTTGGGGGCGAGTATTGTTCCGGGACGAAAGCTGCGATAACAGTTGCGGCAGTTTGAATCTGGGGCGTTTGGTACAACTTTTGTCAGGGACACTCTTCTGTCGTGTGCGGCATCACAGGGGCAATCTGGTGGCAGGCGGATCGAGCAGTTTCGAGAGAAACGTTGCAACGAATGACAGACAGCATTCGTCATCGTGGGCCCGATGCGGACGGGCATTACATGTGGCCGACTCACGATTCTCGTTCATCACTCGGTTCTCGAGCGACAGAATCGCCCTCACCCGCCAAGCCAGGTGTGGCGTTGGGACATCGACGACTCAGCATTATTGATGTCGCCGGGAGTGCTCAACCGCTGGGCAACGAAGATGGCAGCGTGCAGATTGTCTTCAACGGCGAGATCTACAATTATCTGGAGCTCCGTGCTGATCTTCTGCGAGCTGGTCATCAGTTTCGAACGGACGGTGACACAGAAGTTATTGTGCATCTGTACGAACAGCATGGGCTCGACTTCGTCAAACACCTGCGAGGCATGTTTGCGTTGGCGATCTGGGATTCCAATCAACAGCGTCTGGTGATTGTTCGCGATCGACTTGGCAAGAAGCCACTTTACTATCGGCTGGATGAAGGACGGCTGGCCTTCGGCAGTGAACTGAAGACTCTGCTGCAGATACATGGCATCCCACGCACCCTGGATCGTCAGTCCGTGCTGCGGTTTTTGACGCTTCAGTATGTGCCGCACCCGCATTGTATGCTGGAAGGATTTAGCAAGCTTCCACCGGCGACACTGGCTGTTGTTCAGAATGGCCAAATGAAATTACAGACATACTGGTCCGCGCCATTTGATCAACCGGAACTGGGGCGGACGCGAGTCGAAGACTGGCAGGATGAGTTACGGAGTACTCTGACCGAAGCTGTTCGGCTGCGACTGCGCAGTGATGTGCCGCTGGGAGCGTTTCTCTCAGGAGGCGTCGATTCGACGGTTATCTGTGGCCTGATGCAAACGCAATTGGATCGCCCGGTGCAGACCTTCTCCATTGGCTTTCCAGTGGCAGCGTTTGATGAACGCGAATATGCGCGGCAGGCTTCGAAGCAACTTGGAACGGATCACCATGAAGCAGTCGTCACACCTGATGCATTGGCCATTCTCCCGCAATTGATCTGGCACTATGACGAACCGTTCGGAGACAGCTCCGCGATTCCGACGATGTATCTGTCAAAGATGACTCGCGAACATGTCACGGTCGCTTTGACGGGCGATGCTGGCGATGAATTATTCTGCGGCTATGATCGCTACCGGGCTGCTCGCATGACTGGCCAGATGGACTTTGTTCCGCGCTGGATGCGTCAAATGATGTCGTCGGTGATTTCACGACTTCCTGCATCGGCCGAACATCGATCGTTTCGACGTCGACTGAAGCGACTGGTCGAATCATTGGCTCAGGATCCTGAGCGGCGATATCTGAACTGGATTACCATCTTCAATTCGTCGCGGCTTGAATGGCTGGTGACACCAGAATTATGGAAGCTCGCGCAGGCCGAAGATCCGGCAGCCTGCATTTTTTCTGCGTACGAAAAGTATCCGCAGCGCGACTTTATTACTCGGACAACGGCGACCGACGTCCAGACTTATTTGCCATGCGATATTCTGACCAAGGTCGATATCGCCAGTATGGCTGCGTCACTGGAGTGTCGTTGTCCGATGCTGGATCACAAGGTCGTGGAGCTGGCAGCTCGGATGCCGATTGAAGTGAAGCAGACCATGCAGCAGTCCAAGAAGGTGCTGGTTGAGACGTTTAAAGATCTGATTCCGCCCAACATTCAGACTCGTAAGAAGATGGGATTCGGCGTTCCGATCGACCATTGGTTTCGAGCGGAACTCAAACCGATGCTGTATGACGTGCTGCTGTCCGAACGTTGTCTGGGGCGAGGTTTGTTAAATCCTTCTGCCGTGAGAACTCTTGTTGAAGAGCATGTCTCCGGGACGATGGACCATGCCTATCGGCTGTGGAATCTCCTGTGTCTTGAGCTTTGGCAGCGCATGATTCTGGATGATGCACCGCCGATCTCAGCCCCGACGTCTTTTGCGTGACGGATCTTCAGAGGCTGCTTGTCACACCGCCCATGACCTCCAGAACTCGATCGATCTCAGCATCAGTTCCGATGGTGATTCGCAGACCGTCGAGCGTTCCTCCGTCTGGCAATGCATCCGGGAATCTCATGTAGCGAACCAGGATCTTGCGGGCCTTGAGTTGCTCGTAAATTTCTTTGTGCTGACCGGTGGCATGAGTCGTCCAGAGGAAATTGGCTTCGCTCGGATGCACCAGAAACCCGAACGCTGGAAGCGCTGCCGCCAGTCGTTCACGAGTCGCCAGGATGCGATCGCGGTTTTGCAGCATCCAATCCTGATCTTCCAAAGCGGCGGTTGCGGCGGCGATGGCGACCGTGTCACAGTTGTAGCTGTCTTTGACCTTCAGCATTCCACTGATCAGGTCCGGGTGAGCGACGGCGAAACCGAATCGAATTCCAGCCAGACTGTAAGACTTGCTGAACGTGCGAGTCACGATCATGCGGCCGTCAAAAAGATCGTTTCGCAACAATTCGCCGCGGTGCGGTTTCTGACAAAAATCACCGTAGGCTTCGTCGAGAACCAGCACACCCTGCTCGGGCAGAAGTTGAGCCAATTGCTCGGCCGCCCAAAGTGTTCCAGTCGGAGAATTTGGATTGGGGACAAAGAAGATGCGAATCTTCTTTCGCAGTTCGGCCGCTTCAGCAGCGTCCCATTGCCATTGCGAATTCAGTCGAAGGCGAAGAACGCGACTTCCCTGAATCTGAGCGAGCGATTCGTACAGAACGTAACTGGGATACGGATAGGCGATCGACTGATCAGCGTCACAGAACGAACGAGTAATAATGGTCAGATTTTCGTCGCTGCCGTTGGCCGGAAGAATCCAGTCCGGATCGACATTGAACAACTTCGCCGCAACTTTCCGGAACCCCGTCGCACTGGGGTCGGGATAGACGTTCAGACGACCTTCAGCAGCCCGGCGAATGGCGTCGACAACTCGCGGTGAAGGCGGATAGGGATTCTCATTCGTGTTGAGCTTGACCCAGCCGCCTTCCTGAGGCTGCTCACCAGGAGCATAGCCTGCCATTCGATCAATTGCCGGGCGAAAGACGGAGGTCATAACGAAGATCGATCCTGAAGAATTCTGAGAGAGCGCGGCAGTTTGCCTTTGTCTCGCGTGGAGATTGTAGGTTGGACATTCTTGTCCGACACAACTCGACTGGCAGGAATGCCCATTTTACGGCACGAATCGGGTGGATTGTCGGACGTTTCACGATGTCTTACAACAGTCTCACCCCGGAATTCGCAAACGTCTGAAATTCGCCATCTCAAAGGCCCAGACAAACGGGCTCGATGACTGATTCGGAGTTCTGCAGATGAACGTATTGGAAAACCTGACTCGCCGAAATTGGCTGGCTGCCTCTGCTGCCATGGCCGGTGGTTTCGCGGTTCCTGAAGCGGCTTTTGCCGCTACTCAGCAACTGAATCCTGCTGAGAGTTCAGATTGGCCGCCGCTGGGAGATCGTCCTCCGAAGCTGGTCACGGGGATTCTGACCACCTATTTCAAGGGTTCACATTCTGACGTCTTAATCGGTCGACTTCTGGAAGGCTGGAAGATTGATGGTGGCATCGGGCCAGCGCTGAAACTGAGTTCTCTATACATCGATCAAACGGTCAAAACAGAGTTCGGACGCGAGCTGGCAAAAAAGTACAACATCCCGATCTTTGAAACAATTGAAGGTGCGGTCACGGTTGGGACAAACGGAATTCCGATCGACGGCGTTTTGAGTATCGGTGAGCACGGTGATTATCCTCGCAACGAACTCGGGCAGGACCTCTATCCTCGAAAGAAGTTCTTTGAGGAGATCACGGACACGTTTCAGAAATACGGCAAGGTCGTTCCGGTGTTCAATGACAAACATCTGGGCCCGAGCTGGGAAGACACGCTTTGGATGTATCAACGATCCAAAGAGATGAAGGTGCCATTCATGGCCGGGTCATCACTGGTCGTGGGATATCGCAATCCGGATGTGACGGTGCCAATGGGCTGTGAGCTGGAATCCGCTTTCGCGATTGGATACGCAGAACTCGATCGGTATGGTATTCATACTCTTGAGTTTCTGCAGTGCATGGTTGAACGTCGCAAGGGCGGAGAAGTTGGCGTCAAGTCCGTTCAATGCCTGAATGGCGATGCCATCTGGGAAGCCGTCGGCAAAGGAGCCATCCATGCTTCGTTAATCGATGCTGTGGCGGCTGTTTCATTGAAGGCTGACGGAGCTTCTGTTCGTTCAGCCCACAGCCCGAACGATTATCTGTTCGTGGTTGAGTACTGCGACGGATTCGTGGCCGGTGCCTTGATGACGCGGGGCTTCGCTCAGAGCATCAGTGCCGGAGTTAAGCTTCGAGGAGTTGAGCAACCGCTGGCCGCTCGAGCAGAAGAACGAACGGTGCCTCGCCACCCGCATTTTGGATTCCTGCTGCATGCGGTTGAACGCATGATTCACACGGGAAAACCAACTTATCCTGTGGAACGAACGGTTCTGACCAGCGGCATTCTGGACCGGGTTTTGCATTCCAAAGCCAGGGGAGGAGTGCGTCTGGAAACTCCGGAACTGGCGATCTCCTACACCCCCAGCTCTTATCCGCACGCTCCAAATCCACCGCTGCCGCTTTGAAATGACGCGAAAGGAGGAGGAGGCCTTTCGGTCGTGATCCAGCAAATCTTCAGCTCGATTTCGTCCATTCCTGGGATCGCCGTTGTAAACCTTTCCGGTCGTGCGGCTGGTGAGGTGTGATGGCCGTGGATCTACGGGTTTTAGCCGTCGTGCGGAAAAGTCCATCCTGCCAGTTGCAATGAGTCGCCGAATCTGGACATTGAACAGCCATCGTTCCCCCGGCTTTTTCCTGGTTCAGCCGGCTGTGTTTCAGGTCACCCGATTCACTGCAGTGAGCTATGCCCAACGGTCATAAATCGTCCAGCGAATTAAAGATCCGGCAGAAGCTCGGAAAGTACCGCATCGAGCGTCGTTTAGGCGCGGGCGGATTCGCCGCCGTGTACCAGGCGATGGATACGGTGCAGGGGATTCGAGTCGCTATCAAGGTGCCTCACTCTCAGTACACCACAGACGCCGTCCTGACCGAGTTTCGCAAAGAAATCCGAACGACCGCTCCGCTTGAGCACGACAATATTCTGCCGATCAAAGACGCCAGCATTATCGAAAACCGACTGGTTGTGGTGTTTCCGCTGGGTGACGAAACGCTCCAGCAGAGAATGATGCGGCGGATTTGTCTGGAAACCGCCTTCGAGATCACCGAACAAATTCTGCGGGCCACTGCGTTAGCTCATTCCCATCATGTGATTCACTGCGACATCAAGCCTGAAAACGTGATCGTGTTTGCCGGAAATCGCATTCGCCTGGCAGACTTTGGGATCGCGAAAGTGTCGCAGAAAACGGTTCAGGGTGGAGGCACCGGAACGGTCGGCTATATGGCGCCGGAACAAGCCATGGGAAAGCCATCATTCCGCTCCGATGTGTTTTCGATCGGGCTGATTGTCTGGCGATTGCTTTCCGGGCAGTGGCCGGAGTGGCCATTCGAATGGCCGGCTGCTGGCTATCCTAAGTTGCGTGGTCGGATTCATCCCGAATTCATTGACTTTATGCGTCGAGCGATCGAAATCAATCCACGTCATCGCTACCGGGATGCGGAGCAAATGCTGGCGATTTTTCTGAAGCTGAAGAATCGCACATTGCGTCACGCGAAATCGCGTCGTCGAGCGTCAGCTTAAGTAAGCCAGGCAAAGCAAAAATCTGGGCTTTGCACGCTGCACGACGGAGGCTTTGCATGGTAAAACGCTGTTTCTGTGCAGGTCCCCTGGAACGCCAACCAATTGTCAGGACATATTGACTATGGTTTTGATTGCTGACTGGAAAAAATCTACTTTCGACCCAATTAAAGAGATTGAAGTCGACAAGATTTTTAAACTGGCCATTAAACATAAGTGCTCGGATATTCACCTTCAGGTTGGCAGGCCGCCTGTGTTTCGAATTCGCGGGGGATTACGCGATCTCGAAATGGCACCGATCACCGAAAGCCAGATGATTGAGCTGACGTTTCCCATGATGGACCAGCGAAATCTGGACATCTTTCATGAAAACGGCGGGGCCGACTTTTCAAAAGTGATTCTGATCGAAGGCGACCCGTGGCGCTTCCGAGTGAATTTGTTTACCCAGCTTGGCAAGATCGGAATGGTGGCTCGAAAGATCGAGCGATCAATTCCTCCATTTGAAGGTCTGTACCTTCCGCCTCAGATGGTCGATCACTGCAAGTATGACCAGGGGATGGTGTTGTTGGCGGGTGTGACGGGTTCCGGAAAAAGTACGACGATTGCGTCGATGCTGGACTGGATTAACCGCAACATGAACAAGCACATCCTGACAATTGAGGATCCGATCGAATTCATCTACACGTCAGACAAATGCTTAATCAACCAGCGGGAGATTGGACAGGACGTCATCGACTTCCATATCGCCATGAAACACGCGGTGCGTGAAGACCCAGATATCATGCTCGTGGGCGAGTTGCGCGACCGTGAAACTTTCGAAACAGCCATTCACGCTGCCGAAACCGGTCACCTGGTTTTTGGAACGATTCACGCCCCTGGTGCGCCGGGCTGCATTTCGCGTATTTTGGACTTGTTCCCGTTCGATATGCACAAAGCGATTCGTGCCAGTATGGCGATGAACATGAAGTGTATCGTTGGTCAGAAACTGCTGAAGACTATCGTCGACAAGCCGCCCCGAGTGCCCATCGTTGAAATCATGACCTTCAATCCCACCGTGCGCAAGCTGGTGATGGAGGAAATGGACGAGAAATTATTCGCGGCGATTCGTATCGGCAAGTCAGAAGGCATGCAGTTGTTTAATGACAGTCTGTATGACTTTGTTATGAGAGAATTCGTCAGCCGTGAAGCGGCGTTTGAAATCTCGCCGAACATTGAAGAATTGAAGATGAAACTCAAGGGTATCGAAGTCAAGGGCTCGGCGATTCTCTGACGGTATTCCCTTTTTCAAATCTCAATTTCAAATCTGTACCGAGAACCTGAGCGTCGATCATGGACTTCTTGCAGCTCTCCGGAAAAACGATTTTGATCGTTGGTGTCGCGAATCGCAAAAGCGTGGCGTGGCATACAGCGAAAGTGCTGCAGGAAAACGGCGCGAAATTAATCTTTTCTGTTCGCAGTGAAGCGCGAGCAGAATCGGTCCGGAAGCTGTTTCCTGATTCGTCAGTCTTTGTGTGTGACGTCGAGCATCAGGACCAGATTGATGCGTTAAAAACATCGGTCACAGCTATAACATCGGTGCTGCATGGGATCGTTCATTCCGTGGCGTTTGCGGACTTTTCCGCAGGCTGGTTGCCATTCCATCAAACTCCACGGCCCGCATTTTTGCAGGCGATCAATATCTCCTGCTATTCGCTGATTGCGTTATCAGAAGCCTTTCGAGACACCGTGGATCCGGAATCGGGTAGCGTTGTCACGATCTCCATCTCGACAACTCGCATGGCTGCGGAAAACTATGGCTACATGGCTCCGGTGAAAGCTGCTCTGGATTCCTCATTGTGCTTCTTGGCGAAGTCGTTTTCTCAGTTCTCCCGAATTCGTTTCAATGCGGTTTGTCCGGGGTTGCTGAAAACATCTGCCTCAGCCGGTATCCCGGGATACGTCGACAGTTATTTGTTCGCCGAAAAAGCCACGTTACGCAAGCAGGCGGTGCAGACGGAAGAAGTCGCTTCGACAGTCGCGTTTCTGCTGAGTCCTCGATCTTCCGGAATCAATGCTCAGGGACTCGTGATCGATGCTGGTATGGGCGTAAACTACTTCGACAAGGCGTTGGTCAGTCCATAAGACTCGGGCTTCAGATCTCGCATGCTTGTCATCGAACGAGGCACTGACGCCTTCGGCTTGCCGTTAAACAAAGTGGCTGACAGCGCCGTGCAGATCATTTTCTAACTGACTCGCTCAAGATTAGACTGCCGCACATTGTGGAGTTTGATAACAGTCACAGCGAGGTCAGAATTCATGTCTCCCCCGACAATTCAACGCGCGGTCGTAGCCGAGTTTCTCGGCACGTTTATCCTGATCTTCTTCGGTTGCGGTGCGGTTCATGCCGCTGTGATTACTGGGGCTCAGAGTGGCCTGTGGCAGGTCGCGATCGTCTGGGGTATCGCCATTATGCTGGCGATCTATGCGGTTGGTTCGATCAGTGGCGCTCATATCAATCCAGCGATGACGATAGCCAGCATGGTCTGGCGTGGATTTCCAAAATCGCGAGTCCTGCCATACATCTTCGCGCAAATTGCAGGAGCCATGGTGGCAGCCGCTTGCCTGTTCATTCTCTTTGAGCCGCACATTGCAGCGAAGGAAGCTGCCAAAGGTGTGACTCGCGGAAAGCCGGGCAGCGAAATGACGGCGATGTGTTACGGAGAATACTATCCGGCACCGGGTTCATTGGGCGATGGCGACGGCCCCTATTCGCCAACCGACCATGCCGCTCTTAAGGCAAAGATGTCGCAGGGGAGAGCATTTGCGGCCGAAGTATTGGGAACGATGATTTTGGCCTTCGTTGTGTTCGCTGTGACCGACACACGAAACACAGGAGCACCGCTCAGCGGAAACGCGCCGATCTTTATTGGACTGACGGTGAGTGTGCTGATCTCTGTCCTCGCGCCATTAACTCAGGCGTGCTTTAATCCGGCTCGAGATTTTGGTCCGCGACTGTTTGCATGTATCGCGGGCTGGGGCTCAATTGCGTTGCCGGGCTTCAGGGATCTCGGCTGGCTCACTGTTTATATCATCGCCCCGATTGTTGGTGCGGTGCTTGGGGGCGGCCTCTATGATGTTGCCATCCGTCCGGCACATTCCGTTCAGGACGTCAAAAAAAACAAGTAGAAAGACCGGGAACGGTGTCAGAAGGATGCGTCGCGAGGATCAGCCGTGCGAAGTTTTCGGCAGATGTCAGTATCTGAGAGACACCACAATGCATCTTTGGACGCTTCGCAGCCTAACAGATAGGAATCAGATTCTTTCGAGGCCCAGCATACCACGGCATCAACGGACCGATGCTGCTGGGCCAGCATTTGACTGCGTGCGCTGTACCACTCGAAGCTGATGCGATCACCGATTTGATACTCTGCGGATGTCTGGAGGAGCACCCCGCTGCGTGAATAGTTAATCGTTTTTGCAGACAACTTTTTGCCGTCCCTCAACGACATAATTTTCCCCGCAAGTTTGTAAGGGAATCGCACACTGGATCGCATTGAACTGGATGAGGCGATTACAAGTTCCGGAGGCACAGGTGAGGTTAAGGCAATCCCGGCTTCGTTGAGTTTTCGATTTGCGAAAGTCCAGTGGACGATGCCACGCCACTTTCTCACTTCTGCCGGAAAACCGGTTTCTAATTCAAACTCGACAGCCTCTGAAATTGAGAGTGGCCCTTCTGTGGCGATATGCAGATCAAATCGCCCGGTTCCAATAACGAAAACTTCCTGCCGCCCTCGCCCTCGCTGCAGCGTCAGCATGCGCTGAGGACTTGATCTCCCGAAAATACGATCTCGCGGTGCGCTGAGTGATACTGTACTCATGGTGCTGACTTCAAGTGAGGAGACAATGGTGTTGATGTTTCAGAGTCGACAAGCAATTCGTCTTGAAGATGGAGGAGTCACCTCCGCGCTCCAGAACCTGTTTCATCTGATCGCATGAGCAGATATCACTGAGCGGTCCCTTAGCATCTCATCCAGACAAGGACTCGATGCAAATCGGTAAGTTGAAATTCGGAATCCCCCCATAGGCACCATCGGTTCAGCCACTTCAATTCATTCAGCTGAGAGAACAGGCCTGGTGAAGTTCCCCATATCAGGTCGAGGGAGTGAATCTGCGCGTATGTATTTTCTGTCGGTCTCCCGCAGGCACCTCAGGATCAGAAGATTTTCCCTGAACGCAGAGTATTGGTTCGACTTGCCGTCGGTGATTGAAGCAGTTTCACAATATCCACGGAGGCCAATGGCCACAAAGTTTTCTCCGGTGTGTCGCACCCGATGAGTGACATACCACCAACATGTGATATCCAACGGATCGATGCTTTTATAATTCTCCCGCCGGCACTTTCTGTTCGGCCCACCCAGGAACTCCATTCATATCGCAGTTCCTGACCGATCTCAAATCCCTCTGTCGCCTGCAGGCACATGCCTGAACGTGAGTAGTTAATCGCGGTCGCGGGTTTAAGCATCTTGTCCTGAGCCAGCCCCAGCATTCCTGCGACTTTGCAGGGGTAACGAATATCGTTACGCAGTGAGCCCTGGGAAGCAACGATCAACTCCGGGGCCACAGGGGCTGAAACGGCCACGCCAATTTCCGGATTCACTCGGTGAGACATCGACCAGTGGACGGCACCGGTGAAAATTTTCGTTTCCACTGGAAAGCCTGTCGAAACGGAGAATTCAACGGTTTCGCCAGCCGGGATCGGACGCTCCAAAGAAAGGTGAAGATCGTATTTTGCTGATTCAATAATATAGGCAGACTGAACGTCTCGCCCGCATCGTAACGTCATCACCCGCTCGGGACTCACTCGCCCTGAAATCCCGTTCAGTATGCGGGTCATGGAAAAAATAGCCAATGACTTGCTCCTGCTGCTCGACAAAGGAATCACGGCTGTATGGCATTTGGTGTAGCGCTATGATCGCGGGTGACTGCCACTGAAATGCTGGAGATCTCTCCAAATTCGGCATATCCCCATAGGGTGGGATCAAACGTACACTTCTCGCAACCGGGAAGACACTTGCGCGTGACTCGATCTCTGAGCCGGGCAATCAGCTCACCTCAGTCAGTCGTTTCACCAGAATCGTCGCATAGCTGCCGCGAGGAAGCTCAAACGCCAGCGTGAGCTTCCTCCGCTGCGGATGGAGGTCATCATCAGACGTCTGACACTGAAGTCCTGCCGGTCGAATGATGGCGCGGCGCAGGCCTTTGGAGAAAAAGCTGTCGCGAGGATACTTCACGCGGATTTCGCGCAGCTCGATTTGCTCCGCTTTCAATACTTCGTCGAGAAGATCTCCGATCATTCCTTCCGGACGCTCAATCCTCGCACAGGGCAACGGAAGTTCGGTCTGCAGCAATGTCTCGATCTCTTGCGTACCGGGGTTCATCGGAAAGACGCAACGACCACTGAGCAAATCGAACGGCTGCAGCGAACCGGGATCGCAAACAGCATCCTGGAAGCGAGTCAGCAGTCGATTCCACAAGGCCGACTGAAACGCCGACAGATAGAGACCTCTCAAGTCCACACTGATTCGCGCCAGTGCGCCGCGGTAGTCTGGATCTTTGCCAACCTTCACCTTGTCCGACATATAGGTCACGATGCTGCGACGCGAAGAGCGATCCAGTTGCTGCTGACATTCGGGCCATTGTCCCCATAGTTCGCGAAGAAGAGCCTTCTGCTGTTTCTCTGCGGACGGATCATTCACATGAGGATCCGCCAGCGCTAACCAGAGTGCTCGCTCCCAGTTTCCCAGACACCAGGCACGAGCGATCCATTCGCCGGACACACCCAGTGAACCAAATCGCTGATCGTCGAAATAGTTTGGCAGGCCAGTGCTTTGAACCTGAGCAATCGCGGCTTCTGCACGCTGGATCTCGTCCGCTGTCATATCACGCAGCACAAGCTGAAACCGATTGCCA
>CAIXQV010000941.1 GCA_903921605.1 uncultured Planctomycetaceae bacterium
AACGGTATTGCTGACTACCGTCGCATTGCCGCTACCATCGAACGCTCGAATCCAGGCTCGCCACACTCCTGCGGCCAGTGGAACTGCAGGTTGATACTGATTGCCAGTGAGATTGCTGAGGGTGATTTGCGGGACCAGAGAAGCATTAGCGAAGACAAGTTCGTAGCGAACAGCCCCGGCGACAGTGATCCAGCTAAACAATGGCCGGCCTGCGAGTGTCGTTGCGGCATAAGTCAGGGGAGTTGAACTATTGAGCACAAACGCGGTAGGTGCTGATGTTGAATGCGTCCTGTTCGCAGAGTCGATCGCTCTGACGACGGCAGTGTAGGATCCAGGTGTCAACGTTGGCATCGCCAGGCTTGTACCAACGACATTCACGTTGCGAATGACCTGACTCACTCCGGTCGTCTGATTGTCGACTTGTACGTCATACCGCACCGCCCCGTTCACGGCATCCCAATTCAGCGTCGCGACCGAGCCAAAACCAGCAGCGTTAACTCGAACGCCAGCAGGCTGAATACTAACGGTCAAGAGGGCGGCAATGCTCCAGCCCGACGCCATTCCAGGTGCCAGTACTCTGACACGAACATGATACTGGCCAATCGGGAAGTCACTGACAACAAGCGAGTTCGTCGGGACAGCCCCGTTTCTTAAAAAGCCCCGTGTCTGCGATGTCAGCCGGTCTACCACAATGTCGTAGCTGGTGGCTCCAGGAATTGCGGCCCACCGGATCGTGAACGTTCCGGAAGTTTCAGTTCGGCCGGATCCTTCCACAGTCGTTAAAGGACGCGAGCGAATCATCTGGATCGGCCCCCACGGACTTAATAGTCTCGCGGAGGTGATTGCTCGAAGGCGGATATAGAAGGTGCCAAGTGGCAAGTCGATGGGCATCGTGTAGGACGTGGTTGTAATCCCCGCCTGTCGATGAAAAACAGCAGATGCCGTCGTGATCTGTACGACCAGAATCTCGTAACTGGCAGCGTTGGAAATGCCAATCCAGGAGAACGTCGGCCTGAGTGTCGTGGTCACCACGTCAAAAACAGTGAATGTAGGCGCTGTCGTATCGGCCACACTGATACTTCGATTGACTGCGACCGCACCAACAGCAGAGGCCTGCACTAAAGCAGTCTGTGTGCCGTCGATGAGTCCGTCATCGACTGCCGTGACGGTGAAGTTGACGGAACTCTGTCCATCTGGGATCAAAACACTGGCCGGAACAGAGAGTTCTGAAGTGTCGTTGGAATTGAGATTAACCGTGAACGCCCCGGTCAAGCTGCCGGCTCGAGTGACCGTAAACTGCATGGTGGCCGCGGTTCCGGTCTCGGTCATTGCGACTGTTGGCGATGACAGCGTAAGATTCACTGTCACAGCCGCCGTGGCATCAAAGTCAACCTTCACGTTGTCGACGGACATGGTCACATTGGAGGACATGGAAACCGGAATACCGTTCCGGGTGAACGCGGCGGTAACCACATAGCTTCCGGCAGGAACAATCAGGCCATACCCGCCCGATGTGCCAATTGTCTCCGTGAAGGTCGCGCCGTCACTGACGCGACGTGCTGTGATGGTGCCGCCACGAACCGCTTCGCCAATATCGTAGAAGTCAGAATTATTCGTGTCAGCATACACGACGCCGGTAATGATCGGGTTCAGGTCGCGTCGTCCAAACTTTTCAGTGACGAGGGTCGCATTTCCTCCTGATGGAATAAAGGCTCCACTACGAATGCCGACGCCGATCTCCTCAGCTTCAGACATCAGTATGTTCGT
>CAIXQV010000942.1 GCA_903921605.1 uncultured Planctomycetaceae bacterium
GCGGCTTTTGACCGTGCGACGGGACAATTCCAATACTTCAATCTTCAGAAGTACGGCCATAAGGGCAGCTCAAGCGTCGTGGCGAGCAATCGCTACTTTCTGAACAGCGGGATGGCGTTTGATACTGTCACGGGCGAGTCGCTGGAAACCATCGGTGCCGGTGCGGTGGTGTCAACTGCTGACGGCGTCGTGAAGCACTCGGGCAACGCATTGGAAGGTTCTCGCTGGGAGATCGTGGAGAAGAAAGACCGCAAAGGAGTTCCGTACCAGGCACCAGCTCTTGCTTCATTGTGGAGCGTAAACGATGTGCCCGTTCCTCAGGAATTGATTATGGCCAACACCACAGCTGTAGTTGGTGCGGAGAAAACAATTCTGACCGTCGACAGCGAAAAGCAGTCGATTACATGGCAGGCGGATGTCGACGGCACCGCAATGGGACTTGCCGTGAGCGATGGATGTTTGCTCGTTTCTACAAACACGGGAACGCTCTACTGCTTTCAGCCAACAACTCCTGCGGTGACTGCTGCTGACGCCTCTGAAAAACAAAACACGCCGGTAGCAATCAGTGCCCAAACAACTACAGCCGGATCACCGATGCCAGTTGTTGACGAGCAACTAACGGCTGCTGCGGAGCAGATTCTGACGCTGTCAAAAATGCGAGCGGGGTACTGTCTGGATCTGGGTTGCGGTGACGGCCAGTTGGCGATGGCACTGGCTCAGCAAAGTGACCTGCAGATCATCGCGATCGAGAGTGATCCTCAATTGCTGCAGCAGGCCCGCGAACGATTGCTGGCGGCTAATTTGTTGGGATCGCGAGTCACCGTGCTGGCGACTGCGGATCTGGCCGACACCGGCTTGCCGAACTACTTTGCGAATCTGATTGTTTCGCAGCAGGCTCTGAAGGACGGCGTTGAAAGCCTGCCGTTAGGCGAACTGGAGCGGCTGCTACGTCCTTACGGTGGTGTCTGGGTACTTGGTGCTCCTGGCGCATTGATACGCCATGAACGAGGCCCGCTCGCCGGTGCTGGCCAGTGGACTCATCAGTATTCAACGGCGGGAAACTCGACGTGCTCAACGGACGAACTGGTCAAAGGCCCGCTGGGTCTGCTCTGGTTCCGCGACATCGAGCTTGAGATGCCTCAGCGTCACGGGCGAGGCCCAGGACCTCTGTTTTATGACGGTCGTTTGTATTCGATAGGGTTGAACGAACTCGCCTGCGTGGATGCCTACAACGGCCGGCTTTTGTGGAAGTATCCTCTTCCCGACATTCTCAAGGCGTACGACGGCGATGAGCTGATGGGCACTGCGGGAACTCACAGCAATTACTGCATCGCCGAGACCGGCTTGTACGTGAGACGTGAATCGCGCTGCCTGCGGATTGATCGCGTTACCGGCCAACTGATTGAAGAATTCAAAGCTCCTCTGCAGCCCGACGGTCAGCCCGGAACATGGGGATTCATCGCGTGTCAGAACGGGATTCTGATTGGCACGCTGGCTGACCCCGAGCACGTAGTCACATTCCGCTACGTCAATCGGGGTGGAGACATGAAGTCTCTGTTGACTGAGTCCAAAACGCTGTTCGCGATGGATGCAACATCCGGCGAGACGCTATGGAGATTCGATACCGATGCGTCCATTCGTCACAACGCCATTGCCTTCGACGGGGACGGCGTTTACTTCATCGAACGTCCGGTCGCTCAATTCGATCTGGTCAAGAATGCCAAGCCGGATTATCACCCGACAGGCTCAATCGTGGCCCTCGACGCACGCACCGGAAAAGCACGCTGGAAGAGTGTTAACGAAATCGACGGAACGTTGCTCGCACTGAGCGAAAAGCATCCGGTTCTGCTGATGGGATCTCAGCCGACAAGTTTCGCACTGGCTTCCGAACCAGGCAACAGTGTGGCGGTCTTCGATCTGAAAACGGGCGAACAGCTCTGGAGAAAGTCCGCTGCGTACAGATCGCGACCGATGATCAATGATCGTACGATTTACGCTCAGGGCGGCGCGTGGGATCTGCTGACCGGCGAAGAGCAGCCGTTCAATTTTGGTCGTTCCTACGGCTGCGGCGTTCTGGCGGGATCGAAGCACACGATGGTTTTTCGATCAGCAACGCTGGGCTATTTTGACTTCGAACATCAGGAAAAGACCGATAACTTTGGCGGCATTCGTCCGGGCTGCTGGATCAATGCGATTCCCGCTGGCGGACTGGTGCTGGTTCCGGATGCGTCTGCGGGCTGCGTTTGCAGCTATCTGAATCAGTCGTGGTTCGCCCTCGAACCCGATGGCCTGCGTCCTCCAACGATCTCGCCGAAGGGCGGAGCGTTTCGGGAACCCGTCGAAGTTACTCTGACTCCTGATGAACCCGGACAAACGGTGCGTTACACGCTGGATGGCACCACTCCAAACGCCGGGTCGCCGGAAGTCCACGGGGCGATTCGAGTGGATGCGAATATCTCTCTGAAGGCGAGAACCTTCGACGCGAACAATCGGCCGGGGCGGATGGCGGAGACAGACTTTATGATCGATCCCTCCATCCTGCCGATTGACGATGCACACTGGCATGTCTGGGACATCAGCGGTGAAGGAGTATCATCGCCACCAAGTCGTTGGGCGGTGAAGGATGGCACGATTTCTCAGTTGTCGAACATCTTTCTGGGCAGCGCGACTGAAACGGATTCTGAAGTAGAGCGTTACGGTACCTTGCGAATCTATCAGGACGCGATGCCGTTTACTGATGGTCAGATAGAACTGGAAATGCGATCCGATGACGACGATTCGTTTGGTGCCATCTTCCGCTGTCGGGATGAGAAACATCATTATCTTTTCAGCAGCGATCGACAGCGGAACTTCAGCATTCTGGCGATGAAGAACGGCGATGAATACCGAGTTCTCGCGACTTCCGATCGAGCTTACCAACCGGGCAAATGGCATCGGCTAAAGATCACGATGGATGGTGCGAACCTGCAGATCGATCTTGATGAGCAACGTCTTCTGGAAGCCAGCGAATCGACTTTCTCCTCCGGTACAGTCGGCCTGCACAGTTGGGGATCTGATAAGGTGCAGTTTCGCAACATCCGACTGAAAGCACGATGACCCGTCGAGCGGAAAAGGCCATGGAACGATTTTTTTGGATGATCATAGCGAGCTTTTCACTGGCGGTAAGTCCCGCGATTGAGCGACCAGCATTCGGGCAAGCAGCCGGAGTCACATCGGCTCACTTTGAAGATGTCAGCGAATCGACGGGCCTGAGTTTTCGGCACAATTCACCCTTCAGCAAAGACCGTCATCTGCACCTCGCGATGGGGTCCGGGGTTGCATGGCTGGACATTGATCAGGACGGTTGGCCGGATCTTTCTTTCGCTCAGGGAAACACGTGGCCAGAGTTGACGGAGCGTGCCGATGAAGACTTGTCGCTCGATCGGATCTTCCGAAATCAGCGGGGAAATTTTACGGATGTGACTTCGGAAGCAGGCCTCCTCAATGCTCGTTATTCCATGGGGCTGGCAGCGGGAGATCTGGACAATGACGGTTTTGTGGATCTCATGATCTCCTGTTTTGGAGCGCATTTGCTCTATCGCAATAACGGCGATGGGACTTTCGATGATGTCTCATCGCAGTTGAACAGTGTCCCGTCGATTCTGTCGGCCAGTTGCACGTGGATCGACTGTGACCTGGATGGACTGCTTGATCTTTACGTTACCAACTACGTGCAAATCGATCTCGATAACTATGCTGTGTGCACTCAGTCTCATCGAGATCGAACGGTCGCCATTCCGTGTCCGCCTCGAAAGTATCCCTGGCCAGCCGACACGCTCTACAAGAACATGGGAGATGGCCGGTTTATGGATGTTTCTCAGGCTGCCGGACTGCACGATTGTGAGAAGTCGGCTGGCCTGGGAGTCGTCGCCGGCGATTTTAACGGCGACCAGATCATCGACCTTTATGTGGCCAACGACACGACCGCCAATTTTCTTTTGATCAATGACGGACAGGGCCACTTTCAGGAAAACGCGATTGTCGCAGGAGTTGCCTTCAACCGCCTGGGCGAGGGCGAAGCCGGTATGGGTGTTTCCAGCGGCGACGTGGATGGAGACGGAAGGCTTGATCTGTTTGTGGGCAACTACTACGGCGAATCAAACACTCTGTATCGCAGTGAAGCACAGGGCATTTTTCTGGATGTGACTGCCGAATACGGACTGGCCGCACCAAGTCGCACTCGGCTGGCGTTTGGAACTCTGCTGACCGACTTCAATAACGATACCTGGCTGGACGCCTTCGTTGCCAACGGGCATCTGTCAGATCGGTTGAACGAACTTGGACTGAAGATTCCGTTCCGGCAACGAAGTCAGCTCTTCATGAACTCTCAGGGAGTCCGATTTCGAGAAGCCTCGGCTGGAGCCGGTGCCTGGTTTCAGAAGGAAATCGTTGGACGCGGATGCGCAACCGGCGACTTTAATCTGGATGGCTTCTCGGACATTGTCGTTCAGGATCTCAATGGTCCGACAGCGTTGCTGCAGAACTCGGGGGACTCACAGAATCAATCCATTTCGCTGCTCCTAAAAGGGCGAAGTGGAAATCGTGACGGCATCGGGGCACGAGTCGAAGTCGTGCTGCCGGATCAAACCCTTGTGCGGTGTCGTGAAGGCAGCTCCAGCTATCTTTCGTGCAATGATACGACTCTGGTGATCGGTCTTGGAGAAATCTCACAGGCGGTATCCGTTCGAATTCAATGGCCGAGCGGTGCTCTGCAGACTGTTACCGGGGTGTCACCCGGAACGCGGATGATCATTGTCGAGGGCCGCGACGCAAAATTGCTGCCAGTGATGCGAGTCGCACCATGACGCCGCCTGATCATCCCTCCGGTGACAAAAGTCACGCTGTGTTCGTGCGGACGATTTCTGTCTGCCTGGTTCTGGTGATTCTGATCGCAATCACCGGTGTTGTCGTTTGGCGAGTGTTCCAAAGGCCGTCAGCCCGAACTGCCTCTAATCCCGCTGAGCTGCGAGAAGACTTGTGGGAGCAATCCAAAGCACGACGCGCGGCGGAACAGGGTGACTTCGAAACAGCCCTTCAACATGCGGAGAACGCGGCGGCGATCATGTTGAAGACAACAGGGACATCCGCTGATTCGAATCAATCAGACCACATAGCAGTTTCTCTGCTTCAATCAGAACTCCTGTTTCGTTTGCATCGCACGGATGAAATGCTGGAGCCGCTGGCGACTATTCTGCAACTGGATCCCGATCATTTCGAAGCCCACGCCAATCTGGCTTTCGCGCTGCGTTTTTGCGGGATGCTGGATGAGGCCCATCAGCATGTGCAGTGGTGCCTGGAACGGCAACCCGACTTCCTTCCAGTTCGCCGCATTCAGGCGGAGATTCTGCGAGACCGCGGCGATTCAGAGACTGCTCTTCGATCCGTTCGTGAACTCCTTCTGGCCGCGCCACGCGATCTGGAGTGTCATCTTCTGCAGGCTGAATTGTTAATGTACGGTCGTGAGTTCGAGCTGGCGTATCAGAATCTTCTGCCGCTGGACGACCAGTTTCGCCCGGACCATCGTTTCGCCTCCACCATGGCCCAACTCTGCCGCATCACCGGTCGCACCGAGAAGGCTGTTGAGTTTGACGCCGTTCTGAATGAAAGACGATGAGATTCGACGTAGACCGATCTGTCCTCAGATCGGTTAGTCTGCACTCCACAATCCAAAGCCAGACACCATTGGATAACCCACCGCAGTGATTTCGCTGGATAGCGATTCGTGGGATAGAGACGGCAGGGATGACAGCGCCGCTACATTAATCGAATGACATCAAATCGCATTGACCCCAGATCGATGCGAACCATGCGATTCAGCAACGGGTCGCCAAACTCCGCGACCAGTTTGATTACCTCCATCGCCGCCATGCATCCAACCGTACCGCTGACAGCTCCGAAGACAGGGAAGCGTCGCTGCCAGCCTTGAGGAACATCCGGGACGAGGTCTCGAAAGCGTTGTGTTCGCGGAGGATGAATCACGGTAAGCGACGCTTCAAGCTCGTACATGGCCGCTTCGATCACGGGCTTGCCTTGTTTCTCGGCCGCGTCATTCATCGCCAGACGTTCCTGAAACATCGGTGCGGCGTCGACGACGCAGTCGGCCAGTGCGACGATGCGATCCGCGTTCTCGGCCGAGATGTTCTCGGCGATACGGACAATCTCAAGACGCGGATTCAGTTCTTTCAAACGCCGCACCGCCGAATCAATGCGTGGTTTCCCGATCCCGTCATATGTCATCAATAACTGTCGGTTCAGATCCGACGGCTGCACGTTGCCGGCATGGGCAAGGATCAGTCTTCCGATGCCAGCGGCGGCCAGTTCGTAAGCAACGACCGAACCGAGTCCTCCCACTCGGCTGATAAGCACGCTGGCTCCTTTGAGCTTCTGCTGTCCTGTTTCACCGAAATCGCGAACATCCATTTGCCAAGCGTAGACTTCGCGCTCTTCATCGGTCAACGGCACGGAATTCATGTTCTGCGACAGCCGTTCCAGAGATTGTTCATTGGGTTCATTCTGCATCGTTTATCCGCCGCTGATCATAGGCATCAGTGTCAGCCGATCGTCAGCTTTGACAACGGTCTCCAGACGAGCTTTCAAGGTGACAGAATCGCATATCACCAGCAGCCCCGGCGGGAGATCGCCTTCGGTGGCCGCATAGCGACTGGACTCGCCCAGCACATTTTTCGTGGCAGGATACTGATTTAACAGCCACGCGAACACAGCTCCCAGTGTTTGAGAGGAATCACACGGGATCGCAACCTGCGAACGGCCTGCGGCGCGTTCGAGGGGACCGGTGAGTTCGATCAGGATTTGGTTCTGGTTCGTCATGATTCTTCAATCGCCAGCCTTTTGCATAATCACATTGCCCGTTGATTTTTCTTTGATCAGTCGAATGCAGCGATCTCCCAAAGCATCCGCTTCTTCCTGATTGTGTGTCACGTGCAGGATGGTGACTCCGGTCACTTTGTTCAGATTCTTGAGTAGTCCCTGAGCCGTCATACGAGTTTCTTCATCGAGGGCGCTCAAGGGTTCATCCAATAATAAAACGCTCGGACGAAACGATAGCGCTCGCCCAAGAGCGACGCGTTGTGATTCGCCGCCGCTGAGTCCCTTGATGCGTCGATCGAGCAGCGGAGTAATCTCCAGCAAACTTGCCAGCTCTGCGACTCGATCGGCCATCTCTTTTGCCGGACGACTTCGGACCTTCATCGCAAACTCAATATGTTCGCGAACAGTCATCGAAGGAAACAAGGCCAGATCCTGAGGCATGTAGCCCACATTGCGATCGGCCGGAGTCCAGCGAGTCACATCGACGCCATTGATCAGAATACGACCCGTTTGAATCGATCGAAGGCCACAGATGGCTTCCAGAATTGTGGTTTTACCGATCCCGGTTTTGCCCATAACAACCGTATATTGACCGCTGTCAACTCGAAAGGAAAGATCTTTGAGCTGAAAGTCGCCGATCCGAATTGTGACGGAAGAGAGTTCGATCATGATGCCAAACCGGCTCCGATCCATCGCAGAATCAGCAGCACGACAATCGCCATCCCCACCATCAGCAGCGACACAGCAACCGCCGCATCCAGTTGCCCCACACTCAGCTCAAGAAACACTGTCGTGGAAAGTACCTCGGTCCGAAATCGAGTTGCTCCGGCAAAGACCAGAATCGGCCCAAATTCGCCGAGCGCTCTGGCCCAGGCGATGGTTCCGGCGGTAATCATGCCTCGCCAGGCCTGAGGTAATGCGACCTTCATAAAGGCCTGAGAACGAGTGCAGCCAAGAGTTCTCGCCACATCTTCGGCACGCGGATTGATTTGATCAAAGGTGACTCGCATAGTGCGAACGGCGAACGCACACGACACCGCAAACTGTGCGAGAATCACGGCTGGCCAGCGATAGGTGATCGGGAAACCAACGTCTTCTCGCAGCCACGTTTCTAAGTTCCAGTTGCTGTTCGGAAACAGCCATTGGCTGAACGGAAATGGTTGATGAAACAGAATGAGAAGGCTGAGTCCCAACACCAGCGGTGGCAGCACAATCGGGATGTCCACGATGGTGTCCACGATCCGTCGGCCGGGGAACTGAAAACGTGACAGCAGATATCCGAGCGGCGTGGCGACCCACAGTGATAGAACTGCTGCAACGGTGCATGTCAAAATCGTCAATCGAAAAGCCGCCTGAATCTCCGGCTTACGCAGCGCGTTGGCGAACTCCTGCGGCGACGTGAACATCAGGTCGGCCACGAGCAGAAGAACGATCAGCAAAATGAAGCACGCCGAGAGTCCTCCCATGGTCAGAAAGAACACAACGTTGCTGAATTGCCTGGTCCGGTTACGTTTCAGAATGGGAGCCTTTTGAAGAGTTTTGATGTCGCGACAGGCTCACTTCCCGAGCTTCCACTGAAAACCTTCCGCCGCGAAAATCTCCTGACTTTCCACAGAAGAAAGATGATCAAACAATCGACCGGCCAGTTTAGGAAATCGAGATTCCTTCGCCACGGCCCAAGGTTGAGTCGCTGTCGAACACGGGATGCCTCGAATCTGAACGGCATCCAGAAACTCCGCCGCACCGGCCGCGTTGCTCAGATACGCCACAGCGGCGTCCAATGATCCGGTGCGCAACTGATTTACCAGCATATCGCCGGTGGGAGTCTGCACGGTCACATTGGCCATCAGTTCCGTCTGAAGTCCGCTTTCCTTGAAGGTATTCTGAGTAATCCAGCCCATGGCACATTGTTTCTCATGACCGATCCCGACACGCAGTCCTTCTTTGGTCAGATCCCGCAGCGAACTAATCTTTTGTGGGTTCCCTTTTTCGACCAGAATCACCAGCTCGTTTTGTGACACGGAAACAGGCTCGGGAAACAAGTCTTTGACCTGATTCATAAACTCAAGATCACAGGCGAAGTAAGCGTCCGGATGTTGGCCGCTCTTCATTTGAGCCACCAGGATGCCGCAGCCGTTGTAGGCACGAGACACTCGCACGCCTTCTCGTTCTTCAAACTTAATAATGGTGTCTTCGATGGCAGGCCGCAACATGGAGCCGGCATAGATTGTCAGTTCTGGTTCCTCGTGCCATTCGTCTCCGCCCGAAATTTTGAATCCATGCGATTGGTAATGCTTCAGGCCACGATCACGAGCCGACACATAACGCGCAAAGTGCAAAGCGGCGGATGGCTGAGCAGAGGAGGCAATCACGCCGACGGAAACCTGGGAAACTCCTTCGGCCAATTCCGGGACGCTAACAAACTGCAGATCGGGATACGTATGCAGGACCGCGTCGTAAACGATGCCAGCATCCGCAGCACCGACAAGCACGTCGTTCGCCACATCAGTGACTGTCGTGCGATAGGCGGCGGTCGCTTTATCAAGCTGATCCCAAAGGCCGCTCGTGGTCGTGATTTGTTTTGTGAGCTTCCCGATGGCAGCCGCATCAGGATTGGCTTGAACCAGTCGCACATCGGTGGCAAAAAGATCCGACAATTCATCGATCCCTTTGGGATTCCCCCGGGGTACGACGATCCCGCAATTCATCGTGGCGATCTCAATCGATTCGGCAATCAGCTTTTTTTTTCGCCCCATCGCCAGAAAACTGTCATCGGCTGGCAGGTACAAATCGCCGGTGCCGCTGACTTCGATCTGAGACAGCAGGGATTGCGAGGACCCGTATTGAATGACCACTCGTCGGCCCGTCTCCGCTTCGTATTCGCGGCGGATCTCTTCCATCACGGCCTGGTTACTGGCCGCGCAGAAGAGTAAGATTTCAGCGGATTTTGAATCCCCCTGCGATGCGGCAGAACCTGGCTGCGAAGCATCAGAGGGAGTGGACGTTCGCCGAACATCGCTGTTCATCAACGCCCACGTCATGCCACCCAAGGCCAGCAGCGAAGCGAACATTGCGACAACAGTCTTTGACATGATTACACCTTCATCCCATGTGTTTGAAGACTGTTGTACTCAGAATTCGAACTCCGAATTCCTGTCTGCCATGGTACAGGGATCAATTCGCCGCTTTGGTTGTAACGCACCGTTAACCACCACGCAACTACGAGGAGCAGCGGGGATGCGGCGAGCGAAGCCTCGGAATTGCCGGAGGCCGGGCCGCACGGAGTGAATTCCAGCCTGAAGGTCAGAATCGCTCGTCGAACTCATGGAACAATCATTCCCGAGAGAACAGCATGTGGATTTCCAATGGCAGAGAGGCTGCAATCGCCCAGACGGGATTCAATTATGGCCGTCGGTCTGTTCAGATGCTGTTAACGAACGTTTCAGAAATTGCTTTTCTCGCTTGGAGAATGTCTCGCGTGGTTCCGTTGACCATGAGCAGCGTGGCCGGTTCGACGCGATGCTGTCGATTTCAGGTCGCGGATTCAGGATCGTTTGCAAGTGAATGGCGCGATGCATGAACTTCTGATGAAGACAGTACAGTGATGCACGCCAGGATCGCGTTAAGTTGTTACTCTGATGAGAATTCAATACGTGTGGTTGGTAAGCAATCGCTCCGGCGAAATCGTTTGGAGGCTAGTTCTGGTTGGCTCGGTTCTGCTGGGGAATAGAAACGCAATGTCGAATTTCCTTCGCCCACAACTTATCCGCACAGTTCTTCCCGCGCTGTGCTTTGTGGCCGTCGTCGGCGCTGTCGTGGCCTGTGAAGTGCCCGTTTTTCGCTACGCCCTGGAACGCTGGAGTCCCGATCAGTACCGACTGCTTGTCATTGCTGACGGGCCGCTCGACGACAACCACTTGATGGCTCTGAAGCGGCTTAAGGGGACTCCTGAGTCACCTGCCGCAGCCGCGGTGAAGATCCATGACGTGTCAAAATCGAAGGATGCTTTCGTCCAGAAGTTATGGAAGACTCATGGCAATGGGGCGAGACCGATCATGGTTGCTTTGTATCCCGAGCGGTCGTCTGTGGACCCGGAACAAGTCGCCGCAACGTCCGACATATCAGACGCGAATATCGAACGTATGATCAGTTCTCCAGCACGGCAGGAGATCGTGCGAAGAATGTCTGAAGGGCATTCGGCCGTCTGGATTTTTTTGGAATCCGGCCATGCCGAAAAAGATCAGGCATCCTTGAAAACGCTGCAGGAACAGCTTGAAAAAGATGCAGAGTGGTTGAAGCTGCCGTCGCCGGAAGAGATGGAGATTAAACCCGAATTGCTCGGCAGCACAAAGATCCGACTGCAGATTCAGTTTTCTGTGGTCTCCGTCAGGAGAGACGATCCGAAGGAACAATTCCTGATCGATTGTCTGCTTAACAGTGAATCCGACCTGCGTGGCTTTGATGAGCCGATGGCGTTTCCGATCTTTGGGCGAGGTCGAGTGCTTTACGCGGTCGTCGGTCAGGGAATCTCGGCTGATACAATTCGAGAAGCGTCCTCGTTTATTGTGGGGCCTTGTTCCTGTCAGGTGAAGGAACAGAACCCGGGGTTTGACTTGCTGCTGAGCTGCGACTGGGACGATCTGGTTGGCGACACTTTCATCAGCGAACCCATCCCCGAAGGTGATGCGGAACCCAAACTGCTGACCATTCCCGCCGGCCGCGCAAAGCCCTGATGAACCAGGAACTATTTCTGACTCCACGGGTTAGACCCAGACCGACTATTCAGGCCTGTCC
>CAIXQV010000943.1 GCA_903921605.1 uncultured Planctomycetaceae bacterium
GTCTGCTTAAGTCGATAGATGTCGACCGACTGATCGCCAATCTTCTCTGCATCCGGCTCATACGTCAGTTGTTGCTCTATTCCGGCCACTTCGTATTCGACACCATTCCCCAGTGACTTCATCATGTCGCGAATGAGTTGAGCGGGGGCGATCTCGGCTACCGAGAAATACCGCATCGCAACATCTTCTTCCGGAAGCAAATCACCACCAGCCGCCAGGGTGCCGAATTCAGCCTCTGTCAGGCTTTCCAATGCCTTCAAGGTGAGTGCTTTTTGTTCATCGTTCTTGATCACTTTCTCGACAACAGACTTTGACCACGTCAGCAAAGAGTCCGGGTTACCATGGATCCCCATGTATCCCATCAGGCCTTCCGGAACAGACTTCAGTGTCGGCATATCGCTGACCGGCTGAGTTGCAAAGAATGCGGCTGTGTCAGTTTCTTTTCCAACGGTCAACAGTTGGTCGATCTTCAATGCATCGTCTGTGACTTCGATCGACAGAGCATAAGACTCCGAATCATTCACAGCCTGCAGTACAGCCTTGCCGAGATCTCGATACATATCAAGAACGTACTCCATATCCATGGACGGACTGGCTTGCTTGATTTGCGCGGCCATCATCTGAATCAGCTCTTCAAGTCGGTCATCTGCAGAGTTCAATTCATCTGCAAAGGTTTCACGAAGTAGTACAGCATTTACGGCGAAGGTGACATGACCTTTCATAACGATCGCCTCGAGCTGTTCATCCAGAAGCGATGCGGCTGATTTCAGTTTGCCGTCCTTTAGCTCTTCGAACTCATCAAGGAATTGACCTTCCGGAGAACAGATCAGCCAGGTCTTGTGTTCTACAAACTCGAAAGTCTCCTCCATCGCTCCTTTGGCTTCGTCCGCGTCCGTCACTGGCAGTACGAGTACTCCTTTGGGTTCTCCGGACTCATCAACGAACAAGGCCACGTACCAGTCTTTTGATTGATCCACGCCGGCCAGCTGTGGGTTCTTAATGGCCTGACCGAAAGCCATCGGCAATTGAGCTTCTGCGAGCCCTCCAAAGCCCGGCTGAACCTTGTTGATGAACTCCACCAGGTCCGCAGTGATTTGTTCGGGTGCCTGAATCCGAACCACCGCCGCTGCAGTTTCCGGAATCAGATCAAAGCCGGATTCCTGTGCACTCAGCGTTGGCAGGAAAAGTGTAAACAACGGGATCAGACGCACGGACAATCTCATCGCCGGTCTCCAGAAATTGATTCGAAGCACCAGACGGATGCTGCATGACGTCAGCTCGGACAACTCCTCTGGTCAACAGAGTAAGTAAAGTATCTGATCTGCACCATGGAATGAAGTGCTCTAAAAGATTACAGGCTACGTATCTTTGACACCTTCTGAATACACTTGATTACCTTGAATGTCTGTTGGTTAATTGCTCGATTCACTCGTTGTTGCGTCGTGCTGGTCTCCGGGCAAATTCAATGTTACCGATCTACAGGGAGTTGTGGCCGGTCTCCAGACCGAGACACGAAGGAACAAGATCACTCATGGCTCTGCCCCTTCCGCTTCTGATTCAAAGCTTTCCGCAGTCGCTTGATCGCATCTTCATGCAGCCAGGAGGCGTCGAACAGACTCAGTATGACCAGCTCAGGAGGACTCTCTGGCCCCATGCCGTCGTTCCGCCGAAGTCAAAGACTTTTTCGTGCCTCATTTCTACTCGTGTAGAACTCAGAGGGCGGTGAGGGCGACGTCGATGCGAAGATTCTATCCGTGTAGAAATTGGAGGCGACAATATCTGCCGTCGGCTTCGCGATCTCACGCATGGAATTACCGGGCGCATAAAAAAACGGCACTCCAGCAGAGTTGAGTGCTCTGCCGGAGTGCCGTTGCCCGACCCGATATTAAACGCAACCGATTAGAGTTGCGGAATGTTCATCAATGAGTTTCGTAGATGGCGCCGTCTGGCCGACAGTGCAAGCCAGGGCCGATAAAGTCCGGCGGTGTTGCCAGTAATTCCAGTCGCACCTCATGAGCACCACCGACGGATCCGTGGACACAGATGAGAGAGCGAATTTTTTCGACAGTTGCGACGTCAGTTGCGCTGCCTCCCATGGAGTACCATTCGAACCGAGTCACCGTACTGAAGAGAGTTGTCAAAGAATTCAGGTCGATTCGAAAACTGGCATGGTCAATCTGTCCATCTCGAGCACCTCCGACGATTTCGGTGGTCCCCAGATACATACAGACCGTCCAGCCACGTTCGTCGAACTGGCAGTCGTAGCCAACTCGACCCACATGAGAGAGAGGTTCAAAAACGGCCGAAGCTTGCTGAACAAACTGCTTTAGCCAGTCCGGACGGCAATCCCGCTGTTCCCTGCGTAACCGATACTGCTCCATCTGTAAAAGCAGTTCTTCGATAGACATGGGCAACCTGACAAAGGGCTGAGAGACCGAGCTTCTAAGAAGTGGGGGCGGTCAGCAATTGATGGTAACGGCGGCATCCATGACGGAAAATTCCACAGGCAGAGTTTTCACTCCGGCAGTCGTTTCCAGACTGCGAACACACCGTGTATCGAACGCATTTGCGCGAGTGATAAGCGCAATTTCTGAGGGAGCAGACAGAACCGCACACTTGGTTCCTGTCCTTCCAGATGCGCCTTGAGACGCCTGTTGAGCCCAACATGCCGAATGCTCCGGCTGTGTGAATTGATCCTGCTGCGGTTAGCTCAGGATTTCCTGCACAACGCGTTGAGGTTCCACTCCTGTCAGGCGCTGATCGAGCCCCTGAAAACGATAGGAGAAACGCTCGTGGTCAATTCCAAGGCAATGCATGACCGTTGCATTCAGGTCATTTACGTGGCACGGCTTATCAACGATGTTGTAACTGAAGTCATCGGTTTCTCCATGCACCACACCGCCCTTGATCCCGCCACCCGCCATCCACATGCTGAAATTGCGAGGATGATGGTCACGGCCGTAGTTGGTCTTTGTCAATGCGCCCTGAGAATACACCGTGCGACCAAATTCGCCGCCCCAGACCACCAGCGTGCTGTCGAGAAGTCCGCGTTGCTTCAAATCCTGCAACAGGGCCGCGCAGGGCTGGTCGGTGTCATAACACTGATGTCGAATTTCACTGGGCAGCGAACCATGCTGATCCCAGCCGCGATGCAGAATCTGCACAACCCGAACACCTCGCTCAACCATTCGGCGAGCCAACAGCGCACTTGCGGCAAAGGTTCCGCGTTTCGAAACTTCCGGACCGTACATGTCCAGAGTCTCTTTCGTTTCGCCGGACAGATCGACCAGTTCCGGCACACTGCTTTGCATCCGAAATGCCATTTCGTATTGAGCGATACGAGTCTGCGTTTCCGGATCGCCGAAGCGTTCGAAGTTTTTCTGATTGAGCTGCGACAGAGTATCCAGCATCGCTCGCCGATGTCGCGCGTCGACACCAGAAGGATTATCAATATAGAGCACCGGATCACCCACGCTGCGCAAGGCAACGCCGGTGTACTTTGACGGCAGAAATCCACTGCTCCACATCCGCGTAAATAAGGCCTGAGCCGCCTGCTTTGATGTCCAGCGTGGCGTCAGAACCACAAAGGCCGGCAGATTATTCGTGGCGCTGCCCAGACCATAAGCCAGCCATGCTCCGATGCTGGGTTTGCCTGGAACCTCGCTGCCTGTCGTGACGAAAGTACAAGCCGGGTCGTGATTAATTGCGTTCGTGTGAACGCTGCGAACAACAGCCAGATCGTCAGCGTGCTTCGCCGTCTGAGATAACAATTCGCTGGCCCAGGTTCCGGCCTGTCCGTAGCGAGCGAAGTTGAACATTGAAGGAGCGACCGGCAGTCGAGACTGGCCGCTGGTCATTGTTGTAATTCGCTGACCCATGCGAATCGAATCCGGCAGGTCCTTGTCGAAGTGCTCCTTCAGATTCGGCTTGTAATCCCAGGTGTCTAACTGAGAAGGCCCACCGTTCATGTGCAGATAAATCACGGCTTTCGCTTTGGGAGCGAAATGCGGGAACCCGGGCAACGGTGGATGAACCATGCTGGAAGAAGCAGCAGAAGAAAGCTGATCGGTCGCCTTCGCTGTTCGTTCGGCAGCCAGCATCGCCAGAGAGACGCCTCCCATGCGGATCGCCCCGTCACCAAAGAACTGGCGGCGAGTCAACGTCTGAAGGTATTCCTGAATCGGGTTCATGTCAGGCTCCATCATCTCAGCCAAAAACTATCGTGACAGCAAATACTGCTCCGACAGAAAACTATCGTGACAGCCAAAGAAGGAACGCGTACAGCACCCCAAGAAAGCTGATTGTCTTGATGAACATGACCAGCGCGGAGCGTAAAATTCTTTCCGGCAATTCAAAACGACTGTTTGAATAAACCAGGCAGATGATGGCTGTCAGGGGGACTGCGTGAGTCAAAATTGTCAGGTCCATGATGCAGTCCTCAGGTTATGGTTTCTTTGGGGTATCTTCATCATCGTCTTCGTCATCTTCCGGCTTCTCATTGCCATAACCATACGCTGGCCCATCAGCAGCATCCCAGATCGCCAGCAGGTTTAACAGCCCGGCGATCCACGTGAAGACCGACGCGATATCAAACTTGCGACTCAGATCCCCGTGAAGCCGATCCAGCTCCTGTGAATCGCACGGTGCCTGATACCAATTCAGAAAGCCGCGACTGATTGTGCCACGCAGCGTTTTGTCGATATTCAGCTCTTCACCATCCACACTCACGATACGACATTCAATCTCTCGACGAGGAGAACCGAAGACTTCTCGCCCCAGTCGAATCTGACCACCAAGACCATACTCCACAACCTTACCATCTGCTGCGCTGGCCTTCAGAGTTCCCGCGACGGCTTCTCCACCACTCGGATTGACCGGAGCGATCGTCATTGTACCCGTGACAATTTGCAGGTCATCTCCTCTTCCGCTGAAGTCCGAAACCATGCCGACGAAATCGCTCTGGAGTTCGGAATCAAGATGATCTATCCGAACCTGCTCATTGCGAAGCCGTGACTCCTGAACCAAAGCCGGTAAAGCCATCGCGCCATTAAAGAACTGAGCTGCGTAACCAAACGAGAACTTCGTCGTGGGAACTTTCTTCTCCATCTGGGGAGTCACTCTGTCCGTCTGGTAAACCAACTGGCTGTAAACTGGCTGCCAGTTGCCGAGAATCATGCCCCAGATAAACAGGCTCAAGATGCACACAGAATAAATAGTGGCCTTGAATCTTCGCCCCTGATACCAATGCCCGGCACCTGGAATCAGGTAAGCCAGTAACGCAGCAATGAGAGGGTTCTTTAAGTTGACTCGAGTATTTCTCATGAATCGGCCTGTTGGGCTGCGTCCAATTTCGTTCGACGATAAAAAGGCAGAGGAGGGCGGTGTCTTCTCGAGAAGTGAAGACGAACAGGAGATCCTAGCAGGAGGTCCCGTCTGTGTCAGCCGATACTTTTCGATCTCATCCGAAGCGAAGAGTTCTCGGAAGTCGGCTATTCGCTTACAGTTGCGATTCCCTGGCAATTGCCCCCAAAAAGATCATTCTCCGGTCCGGAAAACTCCACCGCTGCGTTTTCCTGCGAAATCTGTAGGCCTGCGGTGAGCAGACTGGTGTCTGTTTTTCCTGAGAGGCTGCTCAAGCCTGCGTTCTGCTTCCTGAAACACGCTCTCTGTTTAGTAACTATCAATGGCGACCACAGCCTCTTCTGCTTCATCCTCTGACCCGCGACGTCAGTTTGCCGTATCCGTCGTCGAAACATTGCGCGACGCGGGATTTGAAGCATTGTGGGCCGGGGGTTGTGTGCGTGACCAGTTGCTTGGAAAGTCGCCGAAAGACTACGACGTCGCCAGCACGGCAACACCGGACGAAGTGATTCGGATCTTCGGAACTCGCCGTACAATCCCGGTCGGTGCGAGTTTTGGCGTTGTCATGGTTCTTGGTCCGACAAAGTCAGCCGGTCAGATTGAAATCGCGACCTTCCGCAGCGACGGCGAGTACCTCGACGGACGCCGACCGAACTCGGTGCAGTTCTGTCGTCCCGAGGAAGATGCACGCCGTCGCGACTTTACGATCAACGGGCTGTTCTTCGATCCGATCCGGAATGAGGTCATTGACTACGTCGGCGGTCGAGAAGATCTGGCGGCTGGTGTTGTCCGCGCGATTGGAGATCCGGTTGATCGGTTCCGTGAAGATAAACTTCGTATGCTGCGAGCCGTGCGATTCGCCGCCACATTTCGATTTCATTTGGACGTTCAGACGGCTGATGCGATTCGCCAATTCGCGACGCAACTAAGCCAGGTCAGTGTAGAGCGGATCGCTCAGGAACTGCGGCGTATGCTGTCGCACTCGACTCGCGAAACAGCCGTGAAGATGCTGGAGGAGACATCGCTGTTTGCTGAAGTGTTGCCGGAAATCTCTTCGACTCACGGATTGCTTCAGCAGGACGAGATACTCGATGCGCTGGGATTGCTGGAGTCGGCAAGTTTTGAGGCGGCTCTTAGTCTTCTGCTGCGGCCGTTGTTTGCTTCCGGGGAACGGGAGAATCGACACCGAGTTGCACGGATCGAAGAAGTTTGTCGTCGACTGAAGATGTCGAACGAAGAAATCGATTGCGTGAGCTGGCTGTTGAATTCTCTGCCCGTCCTGGAAAACATCGCGAGCCAGCCACTGCACATTCTCAAGCCGCTTCTGAATCATCCGCATGCACAATTGCTGCTGGATGTGTCATCGGCGATCGCTCGTTCCTGCGGGAGAGATCCGGTAGACGCGGAATTCTGTCGACGTTACCTTTCGCGCACATCCCCGGAAACCCTTGCGCCGGCCACGTTAATTGACGGGCGAGATGTCATGGGGCTGGGGATTCCGGCCGGACCCGTGGTGCGTGAACTGCTCGCCACGATCCGCAACGAACAACTCGACGAACTTCTTGCCACCCGCGAGCAGGCTTTGGTCCGCTTGAGGGAATTGTATTCTTCCGCCAGATGATATGTCCGGCACACTCCAGTGATCGCAATCGATCGCTGGATTTCTTCTGAACCTTCGAAAGACTCAAACATGCCCTCTCATGTTCGATACGGTATTATTGGTGCCGGAGCGGTTTCTGATTTCCATCATGTGCCCGGAATTAAACTGGATCCTCGCGCGTCTCTGGTTGCAATCTGTGATCCGAACGAAGCGTTGATGGCTCAGCGCGCGGCAGAATGGGGTCCGGTCAAAACATATTCGGACTATCGCCAACTGGCGGCTGATCCTGATGTCGATGCAGTCATCATTGCGACGCCCAACTTTGTGCATCACGAACAAGCTCTGGAGTGCGCGAAGAATGGTAAGCATGTGATGTGTGAAAAGCCGCTGGGGCTCAACTTTGCTGAGTCCGCAGAAATGTACCGTGCGGCTCGTGATGCTAAGGTACGCCACATGACAGCCTTTACGTATCGATTTGCTCCGTCGATGCGATACGTTAGGCATCTGGTAAGCAGTGGTGCTCTGGGCACGCCGCGCCATTTTCGCAGTCAGCGATTTCTGGACTTGCCAGAAACCAGTTGGGGCTGGCGTCAGATTAAGAAGCTGGCCGGTGCTGGTGACCTGTTCGATATGACGATTCACCGTATCGACTTTGCTCAGGATCTGCTGGGGCCGATCAAGTCGATCTGCGGTGCCGTGGCTCAGTTCGTGCCGCGCGATAAGACAGCCGATGGAAAGCCTTGTCCTCCGTCAGAGGTTGATGACTGGTCCAGCCTCATCGGCTTTTTCGAAAGCGGCGCTGTTGGAGTCTGGGAAGGCAGTACGCTGATGAAGGGCCACAACAATAAAGGCGTCGGCTACGAATGGGCAGAAGTGAATTGCAGCGAAGGTTCGGCCGCTTATCAGCTTACGGATCCGAACAACATTATTCTGTCTCGCAACGGCAAGGATATGGAGAAGCTGGCTGTGCCGAAAGAGTTCCTGGTCGCTCCGGGAAGTCCGCGTGATCCGTCACAGGGTTCGCCAAGCACTGTTTTCCGCTACGACCTCGTCTGGGAACTGACATCTGCAATCATCGAAGAGCGTGACGCTGTGCCAGGCTTCCACGACGGTGCATCAGCTCAGGCGATTGCTGACGCAGTGCTGGAATCATTTGAACAGCGACGATGGATTGATATTAAGGCCGACCTGGGTTGAGAATTGATCACTGCGATCAACACTCGTTATAGATCAGAGGCTCGGCTTTTTTACGAAGTCGGGCCTCTGTCGTTCAGCGGTTCATTTAAAACAGAACTCTTCAGGAACATTGAGCCATGACCGGCCCCAACTACGAAGCTCGTCGAAATCGCCTGTTACGAAAACTCAAAGAAGCGTCTGTCGACAGCCTATTGGTCACCGGACCCAGCAATGTCCGATATCTCACCGGCTTCTCCGGGTCGTCGGGTTGGTTGTTTCTCTCGTCGTCAACAACCGTCATCCTGAGCGACACGCGTTACGAGACGCAATTGGCCGACGAATGTCCCGGGCTTGACGCCGAGATTCGCGATGCGGCCAGTACTTTGGACGATCACGCGGCCCGCTTTATCGCGAAGGCCAGGGTAAAGCGAGTCGGCATCGAAGCGGATTACGTGACGTTGTCGCAGCATTCTTCGCTGGCAAAGAAAATCGTCTCTGCGGAACTTGTACAGTCCAGCGGTCTGGTTGAACGGCTGCGAGAGGTCAAAGATAAGTGGGAGATCGAGCAGACTCGTGAAGCCGTGCGCATTGCTGAGCGAGGTTTCGCCGTTGTTCGCAGTTCGCTTCGCCCGAATCAGACGGAAACAGAAATCCGGTTTCTGCTGGAAGCGGCCATGCGAAGTTTCGGATCTACGGGTCCGGCTTTTGAGCCGATCGTGGGTGTCGGTCCGACGTCTGCCCTGCCGCATGCTCATGCCGGGGGCCGATGCGTTTCTGAAAGTCCGGTCCTGCTGATCGACTGGGGTGCCGAAGTGAAATCTCACTATCGCAGCGATCTGACGCGAGTTCTGATCACAGGAAAGCCAACTCGTTTGATGGAGCAGGTTTACAACACGGTGTTGAAGGCTCAACAGGCGGCAATTCAGGCGATTCGTCCGGGTGTAAAATGTGCGGACGTCGACAAGATTGCTCGGGGAATTATCGCAGAAGCTGGTTTTGGCAAGAATTTCGGCCACGGCCTTGGCCACGGTTTTGGTCTCGAAATCCACGAATCTGTCCGCATGAGCCCGCTTTCGGAGCAGGTCTTTGAGGTCGGGATGCTGGTGACCGTCGAGCCTGGAATCTATTTGCCAGGAAAGTTTGGGGTCCGGATCGAGGACGATCTGCTGCTGACCTCGGACGGAAATGAGGTTTTGTCGAACGTTCCTCGCGAATTCGAAGAGGCAATCGTTCCTTTCCTTGCATAAATCCGAGGAGTTCACGATCCTGCGTGCTCTTTGGAATGACTTCGCTTTCGTGTGAAGCTTGGCCTTTTGGAAAAGCCGGGCTTACTGCGGTGGTCGTTCTTACGTATCAGACAAGACGCTGAGTTTTCGCGTCTGGAGGCAATTTTCATATGGCGAAATCCGTGGAAAACGAAGAAAAGGGCGAGTCCTTCGATCTCGATAAGTTCCGTAAGCTCCTGCAGCTCATGGAAAAGTTTGACGTGTCTGAAGTGAATCTTCAGAACGAAGAAGAGTCCTGGAAGATTCGCCGCGGTCCGCGATACGCGGCACCGACGTTTACTCAGGGATTCGCGCCTGCACCGATGATGCAGGCCGCTCCGGTCGCGGCACCCGTTGCGGCGAGTGCACCGGCTGCAGCCGCTGCTGCTCCAGCCGCACCAGTTGGGATCACGATCAATGCGCCGGCTGTGGGCACGTTCTATACTGCTGCCAGCCCGGAAGATCCGCCGTTCGTGTCGGTAGGCTCTGTTGTGAAGGCTGATACAGTCATCTGCATTATCGAAGCGATGAAAGTGTTCAACCAGATTCAGGCTGAGAAGTCAGGTCGCGTTCTGGAGGTTCTGGTTGAGAACGGTGATGCCGTTGGATTTAACCAGCCACTCTTCAGAATCGAACCTCTCTAGTGCTCTGTCACGGTTTTAAAGAGGGTTAAAAAAATTAGCCGCCAGACGCTAGCCAACGGTACAGAACTGGATACTAGCGCGAACCGGCTGATAAAACGAAACCCAATTCCCAACGTCGACAGACCGCTCAAATGGTTCACGGCTTTTTATGCAGAGCCTGCTGTCTGTCGCTGTGTTTCTTTGCTGCTGTATGCCGGATGATCTGCCGGCTAACTTGTTTGTTTTTGAGCTGAGCACACCATGTTTCAGAGAATTCTGGTCGCGAACCGAGGCGAGATTGCCCTTCGAATTATCCGGGCCTGCCGGGAACTGGGCATTGAGACCGTTGCCGTTTACAGTGAAGCCGATCGTGGCGCTCATTATCTGGAACTGGCCGACGAGGCATGGTGCATCGGGCCTGCTCAGGCGATGGAGAGCTACCTGCAGATCAACCGAATTATCAGCGCGGCTGAAATCGGTAATGTGCAGGCCGTTCATCCAGGCTACGGATTCCTGGCGGAGAATTCCCACTTTGCCGAAGTCTGCCGCAGTTGCAACATTGAATTCATCGGTCCTCCGGTGCAGGCAATGCAGCAGCTTGGTGACAAAGTCAGCGCCCGCGAAATCGCAATGAAGGCCGGTGTGCCCTGTGTCCCCGGCAGTGACGGCTTAATCTCGGATGTCGAAGAAGCTGTTCGTGTCGCCGATCGAATTGGTTACCCGGTTCTGATCAAAGCCACCGCTGGCGGTGGTGGCAAAGGGATGCGCGTTGCCGGGAATGAGATCTCGCTGCGAGCCGGGCTCCAGGCAGCCAGTGCTGAAGCCGAAAAGGCATTCAAGAACGCGGGAGTTTATCTGGAGAAATACGTCGAGCGGCCTCGACACGTCGAAGTCCAGATTCTGGCCGACAACCATGGCAATGTCGTGCACCTGTGGGAACGTGACTGTTCTATGCAGCGGCGTCACCAGAAGCTGATTGAAGAGAGTCCAGCCCCAAAGCTTCCTGCCGAAGTTCGAAAGAAGATTTGTGACTGTGCGGTGAATCTGGTGCGAGAAGCTGGGTACACAAACGCGGGTACATGTGAGTTCATCGTCGACAAGAATTTCAATTTCTACTTCATTGAAGTGAATGCTCGAATTCAGGTTGAGCATCCTGTGACGGAACTTGTCACAGGCATCGATCTGATCAAGCAGCAGATTCTCATCGCAGCTGGCGAAAAGTTGCCGTTCAAGCAGGAAGACATCAAGCACACGGGTTGTGCGATCGAACTTCGAGTTAACGCAGAAGACCCGGACAATAGCTTCCGAGGAAGTCCGGGGACGATTACGAAACTGCGTCTGCCAGGCGGCCCGGGTGTGCGCTTCGATTCACATGTTTACGAAGGCTACACGATCAGTCCTTATTATGACTCGATGATCGGCAAGCTGATTGTTCACAAGCCAACGCGTGATGAAGCGATTCAGTGCATGCGACGTTGTTTGCGTGAGTTCGTTATCGAGGGAATCGCGACGACTCTGCCGCTGGCTCGGAAGATGTTCAGCCACGCGGACTTCGTCGACTTCAATATCGACACGACCTTCGTCGAACGCACATTTTAGAATCAGTCACCGTTGATTGAGACGGGACTGGTTACGCGGATCGTGTGGCATGAACGTAGGTTGGACATTCTTGTCCGACGAGATTCGACGGGCAGGAATGCCCATCGTACTCATCATCGGGTGCGATCATGCACCCGCGTTTTCGGTCACTCGACGGTCCATGACACCCATCATTTCTCCAATCTGTCCATAAGGAAAACGGTTCATGTCTCACGGAATTAAGCGCGTCGCCTTGTTGTTTGCTGGTGGTCCGGCTCCTGGTGCCAACGCGGTCATTTCAACCTGTGCCATCTCCTGCATTCGCAACGGCATTGAAGTTGTCGGTATTCGATACGGCTACTCCAATCTGATGGAATACTCACCATCGACGCCGCTGGTGGAAGGATTGCATTACAAGAACCTGACCGAGGTTTCGCTTCGTCGAACACGCAGCAAGGAAGGCATCATTATCGGGACGGCTCGTGCCAATCCCGGCAAGCAGATCACTTCGCCCGATCACCTCAGTGATCCGGAAAAGTCTGCTCCTCTGAAACGCGTCTACGATGCTCTGCGATCCATCGGTGTCGACGCGTTGGTGTCAATTGGTGGCGACGATACTTTGAAGACCGCCAACAAGCTGAAGATGTACCAGGATCGTCTTCCGGCCGACATGAAGCGGATGCCGATTGTGCATGTTCCCAAGACCATTGATAACGACTACATGGGGATCGACTTCACGTTCGGTTACTTTACCGCCGTCGAAACGTTGGGAACCGAAATTCGCAACCTGCACGCCGATGCCGAAGCGGCTCGTGCGTACTTCGTTGTTGAAAGCATGGGCCGCAGTGCCGGCTGGCTGGCGTACGGAGCAGCAATCTCCGGCGAAGCCAACATGGTGCTCAGCGTCGAAGACATGACGGGTGAGTATCTGACTCCCGATTCCACACCCAAGCGCAAGGTGATGGATATCGATAAAGTCGTCGGGAAAATTGTCCGTATGATGCGATATCGACAGGAAAAAGAAGGAAAGGAATATGGCGTCGTCGTACTGGCCGAAGGACTGGCTGAGTTCCTTTCGGACGACGTTCTGAAGGACGTGCCTCGCGATGATCACGGGCATATTTCTGTTGCTAACGTCGATCTTGGCAAGATGTTCGCCAAGCGAATTATGGCCGAATTCACAAAACAGACAGGTCTGAAACGCAAGGTGACCGGTCTTCAACTGGGTTACGAATGCCGTTGTGCACGACCTCATGCGTTCGACGTAATGCTGGGCAGCCAGCTGGGCGTCGGTGCTTACCGAGCCCTGTGCGAAGAGAAGCTCAATGGTGCGATGGTGTCTGTGTCAGGACAGCTGGATCTGCACTTTGTGCCTTTCGAACAACTGGTTGATCCACAGACTTTGGTGACTGTTGTCCGCTTCATCAAGCACAACAGCGACTTCCACAAGCTGGCTCGCTTCCTCGAAAGCAGCTCGGGCGAATAAGCGTTCGGCCCGAAAAGGGTTTGGATAGTATCTATATGACCGCCATGGGGTTCAGCTGAACCACATGGCGGTTTTTTAATTTGCTAGTTCGAATCCTCGAGTTCTCTGGTCACTGTTGGATTGACGTCCGCGGCTTCCATTGAGGATTTGCCTCAGGCATTTTTGCATTTAGGGTTCGTTGCCACTCGGCCAGCGCACTTCGAAGTTCCTGAAGCTTTTCGGGGTTCTGCATGGCGAGGTTTTTCTGTTCGCCGGGATCTGTCGCGAGGTTGTAGAGTTCTGCGTCGCCGAATTCGTAGAACTCGACAAGCTTCCAGTCTCCGCTGCGAAGGGCGGCTCCCGGAGTCCATTCGGATCCATGGTAGTGCGGGTAATGCCAGGCCAGTGGACGCGTTTGCAGGGCAAGATTGCCGGACAACATCGGCACCAGAGTCATGCCATCAATCGGTGTCTCGGCAGAATGGTGAAGCTTCGCCAGATCGATCATTGTCGGAAAGTAATCGGTGCTGAGCACGGGCTGCTCACAGATTTCACCGGGTTTAGCAACCGCCGGAGATCGGATAATCAGAGGAACGCGAATGCCACCTTCATAGAGCCAGCCCTTGCCGGAACGTAACGGCAGATTGCAAGTTGGGCCGGGCTTTTGCAAAGTGCAGAGTCCGCCGTTGTCGGAAGTAAAGATAATCGTCGTCGAATCTTCCAGGCCTTGCTCATGCAACGCGGCCATGATTTCTCCAACGCTGTCATCGATCGCGGAAACCATACTCGCATATTGAGCATTGTCCTGTTGAGTTCTTGAGAGACCACGTCGTTCTTTAACCGGCGCTGTTTCGTTGAGCCCTTTCACTTTCTCTGCAAAGTGATCGAAATGCTTTTCATCTTTATGAATGGGAGTGTGAACGTCGTAGTGAGATAGGAACAGCAGGAACGGGCGCAAGGGATCTCGCTGGCGGAGAAACGAGACGGATTCTTCTGTCAGTCGCTCCGTGAGATATTCGCCGTCGCGGTGTTCTTTGAGCCAAGGGTTCTTCCATGGTGCGAAGTAGCCGGCCGGAGGCTGACCGTAATGAGCACCTCCCAGATTCACATCAAAGCCCTGATGCGTTGGAAGAAATCCTTCTCCTCCAAGATGCCATTTGCCGGCGAAGAATGTTTGATATCCCGCTGAGTGCAGAACTTCAGCAATTGTTTGTTCTTCCAGCGGCAGTTCGTTGCGATCTTCGATCTGCAGGAAACGATAATTGGCATCACGTTTTGTCTGCTGCCCCGGAATCCAGTCTGTGATATCCACGCGAACCGGATGTCGCCCTGTCATGATGCTGGCCCGAGTTGGCGAGCACACGGGACAAGCGGCGTAGGCCTGTGTGAATCGCATTCCTGATGCGGCCAGTGCATCCAGATGCGGAGTTTCGTGAAACGTACTGCCGTAACATGACAGATCAGCCCAGCCCAGGTCGTCGATCACGACGAACACAAAGTTCATGGGTAAAGTGCGTTGTTCGGCGGCTGGCAGAGAATGAGTTGCAAGATGCAGGTACGCGAGGATAACAGCGATCGAAATGCGCATGGTGACACCCGGAAAAAGGGATCGTTGAGGACAGCAGGCGGTGGCACAACTGCTTAAACACCGCAGTCGAAACGAAGATTGCCCAGGCCGCACCGAGCGCCAGCGAGTTTCGGCAAGTCAGCTACACAAGAACATACCGGAGCCCACTCTGCTCGGTCCGGCCCACATCCATCAGACCATGGCTGATAGAGAACTAATCTTCCAGAATCGGCAGCGGACTGTTTCGCTCGCGTTCCATCGTCAGGCATCGGCCACCATCTGAATATTCACAAATATTCAGATAGGCGCGCATCAACATCAGGCCGCGACCGCAGGGGCGTTCAATAAACTCTTCCAGAGTAGGATCCGGAACATCTTCCGGATCAAAGCCTTCGCCCTCATCAACCACCACAACCCGCATTTTCTCGGTACTGATATCGCAGCGAATGATCACACTCTTGTCATTGGCGAACTTATTCCCATGACGAATGGCATTCGTAATCCCTTCTTCCAGCGAGAGTCGCATTGCGAAGACATCCCGCATGCTGTACTCAAACTGCTCCATCAGGACAACCAGCTTTTCCTGAGCACCAAGCCCATCGGCTGTGTTGCTTGGAATCATGATTTCCAGCTTCACCGGATTCGTCATGGCCACATCTGACAGAGAGAGGAAACTGCAGCGCAGAAAGGAAGAACGATCCACAACACCCGCATTACGCGGGCGAGTGAGCTGTCAGAATTTGGTGAGGGCGTCATCAAGATTCGTACACAGCGTCAGAACTTTGTTCAACTGTGTGATCTTGAAGACGTCCAGAATGTCTTTCTGAATACTGCACAATGCCAGCTTACCTTTGGCTGTGGTCACTTTCTTATGCATGGTTATCAGCTTGCCCAACGCTGCGCTGGAGAGATACTCCACGAGCGTAAAGTCGAGAACAATCTTCTTGCGGCCATCCTTATCCACGAGTGCGAACAGTTCTTGTCCCAACGCTTCAATATTGGCTTCGTCGAGGATCTTCTTTTCCAGCAGACGAGCGACAGTAACTCCGCTGATTTCTTCAATATCGATGCGACGATCCGGCTTTGACATGACTGACCTCTGAGTGGCCCTTGGGGGGGTATTCGGCAAGGAATCTCTGTGAAAGGCTTTTGAATTCCTCTATTTGCGCCCGATCATTACCCCCCTGAACCGCGCTGTCAAGCGTTGATGTCGTGAGTTCCCGAGGTTCAATTGGCTCGGATGGTAAACCCCCGTACGTTCGACGGAGACTTCGGGGCTCGGCGGCGGTCACGGAGGTTTTTGCGGAAGGCGGGGATTATGCCGGTCCGATGGCCGTTGGCATAAGACTCAACCGGTTCGTCTGGTTGACCACGTCGAACAACGGGCCTACAGTTGCAAAATGCCGGATGCATTCCGGAAAACCCGTGCTTTTGACGAGCACAGCACTTTCTCACTGGTAATAGAGCTATGGCTGGTCCTCAGGAACCCATGTCCGACAAAAATGCGCCTGGCCCCGGAAAGCCGGGAAAAAGTAGTCGCAAGGATAAGGGGCAAGGGCAATCGAACAGTGGGTTCTGGTATTTGCTGGTGATCGGCATTCTCGCCGCTGTTTTCATCACAGTGGCGGGCCGAGGAACTGGTGGAGAAGAAATCTCATACAGCGAATTCCTGAATCGGCTTGAAACCGGGACTTTGAACAAGGATTGCATGTTCGAAGTTTCGATGGGGTCATCTGCCATCTATTGGCAGGATAAGGCGGCCGACGATATTCGTCAGGGTAAGGTCGCCTCAGTGAAGCGTTTTTACACGCCACTGACCTGGATCACCGAGAACAATCGCGCGAAGTTGGAAGATCTGCTCCATTCAAAAGGAGTCGTTCTGAATTCCGCCAAGCCGCCGTCCGAGCTGACGTCGATGATCCCGATGCTTCTGGTGACGGCCTTGTTCATTCTGGGCTTCATTTTCGTACTGCGTCGAGTTGGCGGGGCTGGCTCAGCAATGTCCTTCGGACGCAGTCGCGGTCGGCTCTATGCTCAGGAAGACGTCAATGTGACGTTCAATGATGTCGCCGGGATTGATGAAGCTGTTGAAGAACTCAAGGAAGTCGTGGAGTTCCTGAAGACTCCTCAAAAGTATCAAGCGCTGGGTGGACGAATTCCGCGTGGTGTGCTGCTGGTTGGGCCTCCTGGTACCGGCAAGACAATGCTGGCGAAGGCTGTTGCTGGCGAAGCCGGTGTGCCGTTCTTCGGTCTCTCCGGTTCGGACTTTGTGGAAATGTATGTGGGCGTTGGTGCTGCCCGCGTTCGCGATATGTTCCAGCAGGCACTGCAACGAGCTCCCGCCATTATTTTCATCGACGAACTTGATGCGCTGGGTAAAGTGCGTGGCAGTGGTGCTCCCGGTGGTCACGATGAACGCGAACAGACTTTGAACGCGTTGCTCGTTGAGATGGACGGCTTCAGCACGGACCAGAGCGTCATCGTGATGGGCGCGACAAACCGGCCGGAAACGCTGGATCCGGCGTTGATGCGTCCAGGACGATTCGATCGCCATGTGTTGGTTGATCGCCCCGACATAAAGGGACGTGAAGCGATCCTGAATGTGCACTCAAAACGCGTCAAGATGGCGGACGACGTTGATCTGAAACGGTTGGCTAAGCTCACTCCGGGCTTTGTCGGTGCGGATCTGGCAAACCTGGTGAATGAAGCGGCTCTGTTGTCGGCTCGTCGAGAAGACAAGCGGGTAACGATGAGATCGTTTGAAGCGGGCATTGAACGAGTCATGGCCGGCCTGGAGAAAACTTCTCGCATCATCGTGGAAGACGTCAAGCGTCGTGTCGCCTGCCATGAATCCGGGCATGCTCTTGTTGCGGCCAGTCTGCCGCATACAGATCCAGTCCACAAGATTTCAATCATTCCTCGCGGCATGGGTGCTCTGGGATACATGCTGCAGCTTCCGGAAGATGACCGCGAACTACTGACACAGTCAGAACTGCAGAGCCGCATGGCTGTGCTGCTCGGGGGGATTTCCGCCGAACAACTGATTTACAATGAAACCTCAACCGGTGCTTCCAATGACCTGCAACGGGCCACGGATTTGGCTCGCCGCATGGTTACAGAATTTGGCATGAGCCCTCGTCTGGGGCGTATGTATTACAGCGAGGCTCAGCGATCACCGTTTCTCGCCGGGTCTGGTGGCATCGTTTCGGAATCGATTCACTCAGAAGCCACCCTGCGAGAAATCGACATCGAAGTGAAACGCCTGGTGGACGAAGCGTATCGGACTGCCCTCGACACTTTGACGTCTCAACGGGAAACGCTTGAAAAGCTGACGGCCGATCTGATTGAGATGGAAACAATGTCGGCCGAGCACATGCACAAAGTCATCGATGCGAATCGCAAAGGTCCCAAGCTGATGGCGATTGCCGGGGCGATTGTGGAACTTCCAGCCGAAGCGCGTGTTGAGGTTGAAGCTGCCGATGGAGAACTGGTGCTACCGCCGCGAGAAGTCGCTGAAGGGTAGCGGGCAACGCAGGTGAGAAACGTGCTGGTGCGGTGTCAGACCTAAAAACGTAGGTTGGACATGCTTGTCCGACAAAACTGCGACGGGCAAGAATGCCCATCCTACACCAAAATCAAGGCTTGACGAACGCTATCGAGCTTCTGATCCCAGCTGGTGATCTTCGATCTTCTTGTGCAGCGTGTTGCGGTTGATTCCGAGTCGTGTGGCTGTTCTGGTCTGCACGCCCTGGCTCTGACGCAGGACCTGCAGAATTAACTCTTTTTCTACGACATTGATCACCTGATTATAGACGTCGGTGCTTTCTTCGCCGACCTGCGCGAGACGTCGGCTGACAAGGTCCGTGCAGAGCGACTCAAGGTCTTCTGACGCTCGTCGTCCAATCCGAACCGGCGCGAGACCTCGCACATGCGGAGGCAGCAGCTCCGCCATGATTTCGCCGCCCGTTGACAACACGAGTGCTCGTTCAATGTAGTTTTGCAATTCACGAACGTTGCCCGGCCAGCCGTATTGCTGCAGGAACCGCATCGCATCCGAGGTGATCGTCGGCACGGGAATTCCATTCGCCATGGCATAACGCCGGGCAAAAAACGTGACCAGATCGACAATATCATCGCCGCGTTCGCGCAGAGCAGGCAAGTAGATGGGAATCACGTTCAGGCGATAAAAGAGGTCTTCGCGAAATCGTCCGGCCGTGATCTCATCCTGAAGATCGACGTTTGTGGCCGCGATGACTCTCACGTCCACTCGAATCGTGCGAGTGTCCCCGACACGTTCGAACTCATGCTCCTGAAGGACTCGCAACAGCTTGACCTGAAGCTGATAGCTTACGCTATTGATCTCATCCAAAAAAATCGTGCCGCCGTGAGCCGCTTCAAAACGCCCGGTACGATTCTCATTCGCACTGGTGAACGCGCCTTTTGCGTGCCCAAAGAGTTCACTTTCCAGCAAGCTCTCGGATAAAGCACCGCAGTTGACTCGTATGAACGGACCGGTCGCGCGAGGACTCAATTCGTGTAATGCTCGAGCAATGAGTTCCTTGCCCGTGCCGGTTTCTCCGGTGAGCAGGACTGTGGCCGCTGTTGGGGCCACTTTCCGAGTCATCCGATAAACGTCCAGCATGGGAGGGCTGCTGCCAATCAGGCCGCTGATCAACACTGATTCTGATGTCGCCATTTCTCAAAACCGCCCCAAATGCACAAAAGTAAAGCACATGCTGAGGGTGAACGCCCATTTATGGTGCACCTGTTCATTCACGAACATATGTCTTCGTCGTGTCCACTGGAATCATACACGCGCGGAAAATATTTTGCACGCAAAAATGCCTACTTCCTGAACACGGGCGTAAAAATACAGCAGTCCTCGCCAGCGACGTGACATTTCCCTTTCAGGAATTACCCGCCCGGGGGACTACGTTCTCGTCGCGGGCTCAGTGTTCCTGATTGACTTTACGTTTGCGGCTCGGCCCTCAGGCAGTTTGAAGCACAGTGGTCAGCGAACTCAGATTGAGGCCGGAACTGCGAACGAATGAATGCAGAATCAGGCTAAACCGACGGATCGCTCGGCGGTAAACGAAGTCCTGATACCGATCCGTAGGTCGTCACATGTCCGATGCATTCTGCGCTGATGAAGCCAACGCAAGATCACTTCGACGGCTCAGAAAAGCGATCAGACCATTTTAGTCAACTGAGTCCCAATTCTCGTTCGATGCGTTCCAGACGCTCCTGAGTTTTTTCCAGCGCCGCTTGTAGGCTCATGACGTTTGATTGCATGAGGTCCAGTTGGGACTGCAAAGCTCGAAGCAAACCCGGCTCCGGTGCGGAGGCTGCAGGCAGACTGGATACAGGGTTCGTGGCCCGCGGCGCCATGGCTGCCGCCGATGGTGAAGGAGAGGCTGATTCGTCGTCGGCTGCAAAGTTGCCAGCCGCCATCGTCATGTTCTCTTTGGGCAGATAAAAAGTATGGTCGACCTCTACGCCTCGGCGTTCCAAAGGCCCATTGCTTTGCACAAAACCTTTGTCCTGAAGCGACTGCAGGTCCGCTTTGAGCTGTTCCTGGCTGTCAATTCGCACCATGCGACTGGCTCTTGTTCGCAGTTCACCGGGCTGCTGTCTGCCACGCAGCAATAGCTCACAGATGATCGCAAACTGAGCTTCGTTGAAATCAAATTTGTGCCGAGCATAGTGGCGATAACGAACAGCTCGACCACCATCCGTATAGATTTCCGCCACCAGACCCTGCTGTCGTAGCTGTTCGAGAGCATCGGCGACCTCCGCTTCGGAATATTCCGTGACGGGATCCCGATTACTCTTCTGATTGCAGCCTGTCATGGCCCCCTTGATCGTCATGGGGTACTGATCGGGAGTGGTAAATCCCTTTTCCATCAGAGTTCCGAGAACTCGCCGCTGCAGGCGGGTGAGTTGTCGAATCGTGTTCTTTTCCTCTTCGCTCATCGAAATTTCGTCCAGTGAATATCACAGTTGGCGGCAATGATGTCGTCCTGGCTTCAGCCAGCATTGCAGTCGGATATTGAGCCCGAATAACGCCAGAAGTCGGCACTACGAATAGTATCAGCAGTCGGGGGGAGTGGCTAAACACATCAAACACCGTATTCTTGCCGCAATCCGGCCTTGAAGGTCTTCGCCGCCCTTTTGCTGAGCTTTTTGACTCAGCAGTAAACGCAGTGGACACAAATCGTGACACAGACTCAAGTGATGAATTCCGCAGAACTCCTACAATCCTGCCGCTGCACTGGGGATTTGGAGAAGGAATGTTGCGAAATTGCAACATCACCGCAGGCGTGACCTA
>CAIXQV010000944.1 GCA_903921605.1 uncultured Planctomycetaceae bacterium
GTACAAGGACAACAAGCCAATTCAACAGGCCATGCGACGTCTCTACGCAGCGGGTCAGCTGAACGCTGATCAAAGTCTGATTATGGCGGAAACGCGTCCACGGGAAGAGTTGTACGATACTCAGACCGACCCGTTTGAACTGCATAACCTGGCCGGCAACCCAGAACATCAATCACGACTGGAAACGATGCGGACAGCATTTCGTGACTGGCAAAAACGCACCGGCGACCCCGGCGTTCCCGAGTCGGAAGACGTTTACAAAATCGAAGTCGGCGCGAAGCATCTTGAGGGCGGCAAGAACGCCGACAACACTCAATATAAGAACAACGTTGAACTCATGCTGAAATGGAACACCGAGCGACCATACGTGCCCTGATTGAGTGCGACTCACCGCCTTTCGAAATCCAATACTTGTGTTGCCCGCTTGCCTGGACCCTCGCATCGGGGTCTGCATTTCGCTGTTGGCGGAAGCACGACGAACGCGCGCGGGGACGTTGATTGGACAGAGCCCGTGCACAGCAAATTGACGTTGCAGCGACAAGATCTTCCCCAATTTTCAGAATAAAGGACAATTTAGTCCTATTTAGGCTCGATCGCGCTCGGCCAAAACACGACATTGAGGTCTTGTTTTGGCAATTCGGTTCAAATATCGCACCAGCTCAGCTGGTTTGAAGATTGGTTTTCCGAATCTTTCGCAGGCAACGTGGCAAGGAGTTTGGCGATGTTTTGCAATCAGTGCGAGCAGACACAAAACGGTCGAGGCTGTACGGACGTCGGTGTATGCGGCAAAGATGAAGACGTGCAGTCCCTTCAGGAAATCCTGCTTTATGGTCTGAAAGGCATGGCGGCTTATGCCAACCATGCGCGGCGTTTGGGCAAGGTCGATGACAGCGTTAGTGAGTTTATCGAGGAAGCTTTATTTTCCACGATGACCAACGTGAACTTTGACCTTGAGACACTGCTGGAGATTGTTCTGGAGTGCGGTCACAAGAACGTTCGAGTCATGCAGCTTCTTGATGAAGGACACACCGAACGATTCGGTACACCGTCTCCCGTCAGTGTCTACGAGGGGACGAAGGCTGGTCCCGGCATTCTGGTGACCGGGCATGACATGGTTGATCTCGCAGATCTGCTGGAGCAATCCGCCGGACAGGGAATCAACGTGTATACTCATGGCGAAATGTTGCCAGCGCACAGTTATCCAAAGCTGCGAGCCTACGCGCATCTTGCTGGTCACTACGGTGGCCCGTGGCAAAATCAGCATTGGGAGTTCCCGTCGTTCTCAGGGCCGATTATTGCCACCACGAACTGTGTGTTGATTCCGCCCGACTCGTATAAAGATCGACTTTATACAACTCGCTTCACCGCGGTCCCGGGGGGCAAGCGTCTGCGATCCAACGATTTTTCCGCAGTGATTGCTCAGGCGAAAGAGTTACCTCCGCTGAAGGATTGCAAGGTGCGAGAATCAACCGTCGGATTTCATCATTCGGTCATTCTGGGACTCGCTGACAAAATCGTCGACGCTGTCAAAAGTGGTGAGATCAAAAAGTTCTATCTCATCGGCGGCTGCGATGGAGCAGAGATTGGCCGCAACTACTACACCAAACTGGCTCACGGTGCGCCGCAGGAGTCGGTAATTCTTACGCTCGGCTGCGGGAAATATCGCATTCGCAATCATGACTACGGCACAGCTGCCGGATTGCCTAGATTGCTGGACATGGGGCAGTGTAATGATGCGTACGGGGCTGTTCAGGTTGCACTTGGACTGGCCAAAGCCTTCAATTGCGGGATCAATGATCTGCCGCTGTCAATTGTCCTGTCCTGGTTTGAGCAAAAGGCAGTCGCGGTTCTTCTGAGTCTGCTGGCACTGGGGGTCAAAGGCATTCGCCTGGGGCCTGTTCCACCAGCGTTTGTTTCCCCAATGTGTTTCGAATCCTGCAGGAAAAGTTTGACCTGAAGTTGATCGAAGCGGAACCGCCAGCTGAACTCGTCATGCTTGGTTCGTAGTCGACTGCTGCATTAACAGCACGCTGCTCCGGGAATACGACTTGATTTCCGGAGCAGTGTTCTTCCTGAACCAAAACAGCTTGCATCGTGATCATTTCGCACCATCTTAGGCAGGTCACAGGAAACGTGTTCCATGAAGTTGATCGATGAAAAGCGACTGGAGTCAGACCCGGTCTATCGCTTCGAATACCTTGCGGAGTTTATTGGATTCGAATCGACCGATGCTGATGCAGTGCAGTCGGTCGCAATGTACCTTGGTCCGATGATTCCAGAGTTGGTCGAGAAGACCTACGCACGGCTTCTCGCCTACGACGCCACAGCAAGACATTTTCTGCCTCGCCAGTCGGGATTTGAAGGTGCTCCACCGATTGACCTGCAGACGCTCACGTCGGCCCATCCGCAGATCCAGTTTCGCAAAGAACATCTCGCAAGGTACCTCAGTACACTTCTGGGGCGAACCTGTGATGCAAAACTGGTCCCTTATCTGGACATGGTCGGCAGGATTCATACGCCGCAGGCTGGCAACAAGGAAATTAATGTTCCGCTTGTTCAGATGAATGCGCTGATGGGGCATCTGTCAGATACGCTCCTTGAGGCCCTGTTTGCGCTTCCTTTGGAACTTTCTGAGAAGACGATGGTCATCCGTGCCTTCAATCGTTTGCTCTGGGTGCAAAATGATTTCATCAACCGCCACTATCGTCGTGACGGATCAGACTGCGGGCAAGAATGATCATTCCCAAACAGCTTGCACAAACTGTCACACTCCGAGTATAGATTTAAGCCGCAGGATTACTCATCGCAGTATAGACGCTGAATGCCTGTTCGAACGCGGCGTTAAACTCCAGCGGCGCAATCCGACGTTGGTTGAACCAGAACATCACGCTCCCTGAACGAACCTCAAGGCAGAGATTCTGCATTCCGGCCAACAACTCACGAATATCGGGGCGGAGAAAGTCCCTGATTGCAGCTTCGTCGTTGCCGGTCAGCACGTACTTTTTTGAGAACTCCGGCGAGTCCACAAAATCGATGTCCTGGCCTCCCAGCATTTCCCCGAGCTTATTGAACCAGCCTTCAGGTTTGATCTCAAACTGCGGTGCGTTGATCGAGGGGGAGCAAAACAAGATTACTGTCTGCTGCCAGACTCTCGTGTTCTTGCCATGTCCGGTGGTGTAACGATAATCACAGAAGGTGACGCCCAGCGAATCGACCCGCCTCGTAAAGATATTCGTCCACGCTCTTTGCCGTCCGGTCGTCATCAGTCGTGAGCTGCCAACAATTCCATCCAGCTCGCCCGGATAGACGGTGAGGTATTCGAAACCAAGGGCTGTGGCGACCTCCAGCCACTGCTGTCTTCGCTTCTTATCAAAGTGAAAAGCGATCCAGAAGATCAGTCCGAGGATTCCAGCGATACCACTCACGACAGCTACTGGAATGAGCCAACCACCATCGTTCATAATTTCACCAACCAGGATAACATTGAGTGAACTGAAAGTATCAAACGTCCGCAGCCTAATCTGAAGTGTAAACCGAAGTGAGCCGCATGCTTTATCACATGCGACTCATCTCGGAACCGCCAGAGAAGAGTTTACCGAAGATAGTGAGTGTTGTGACCCTCATAAGTGAACTCAGCCGCGGTCTTTGTGCACAGAATTATGAGCCTGCCAGGAACTCCGCAAGAGAGACTTCTCCGTCTTCATCGGAATCCTTATCTTCGAGTCCCTTCATTTCTTTGCCCGACAGTGTGCCGTCCTCGTTCTTGTCCAGCTTTTGAAATGCCGCTTCGTCGTTGGATTTTTTTCCGGATGATTTGCGACGAGGTTTTGGAGCTGGCTTCTCGGTCTCGTCTTCGTCATCTTCAGCCATTTCTTCGGCGTCTTCGTCGTCAGGTTTTGTTTCCTGGTAGATCAATCCCAGAGCCTTGGGATCAAAATCATTCGGCCAGCGAGTCACCTGATCATACTTCGCTTTGCGGAAGTTGGTTCGATCAAGAAGCACGGCGGTGGACAAGTCAGCTCCGCTGAAGTCGGCCATATAAAAATCCGATCCATAGATCTGGTTGAAGCCCTTCGTGCCGCGCAGTTTGGCTTCGCGGAACTTCATTTCCGATGTGTTGCTGCCCTGAAGATCGAACCCGGACAGATCAACTTTATTGAGGATCGTCATGTGAAAGAATGCACGCCCACTTGCAGTGCGGAAATCCGTTCCGGTCATATCGGCATAGCTTAAGTTGGTGCCGTTCAGAACAGCGCCCTGGAAGTTGCAGTTCTTCAGGCTGCAGTTCTCGAATTTCGCGTCCGTGAGGATTGCATCCGTGAAATTGGCGTCATCCAGATTCTGCTTTCTGAAGTCCTTGCCTGACAGATCCTGGCCCTCGAAGTCATGCTTATACTTGCGTGTTTCTGTTTTCTCCGCTTCGTCAGCGAAGGAAGCGGGGACCGAGGAGATCAGCATCAGCGATGCTAACAGAGTTGTTATCAGAACGGGTTTCATTGAGTGGGGACCTTTCATCATGTGTAGAAACTGAAAATTCGAAATTTCAAATTTGAAACTTGAGAACCGGAAAACAGGCAGCACTAACGGCCCAGATTGGACTGCTCGCAGACGACTCTGAAGCCAAGAGCCTTGTGTGCGTAATCTTGTGGCTGAAATTTTCTGGCGGCCGATCGACATTGAGCGACGTCGGACAGATAGGAGCCACCGCGAATGACCTTGCTCATGCCACCGGACTTGCGCAAAGGATCCGTTGCTTCTTTCCACATGTTGTGCTTTTGCTCCACGGTGAACTGCAGAGTGATCGGTGCGTTCAGCAGCTCATGCATGTGCTCAAGAATTTCAACGGGATCACTGACGTCGTGTGAGGTATTCATTCGGATCAGGTGAAGGCCGGACGGCTGTTCGCTGTAATCGTCCAGGCACCACTCGGCGACATTGCCATGCATATCACAAACGCCGAATTGGTTTGGCGAATGGCTTCCCACCGTTTTCGTTCGCTTCAACCATTCGCTGCGGTGAGCGTACCAATAGGGCTGGTCAGCTCGAATATTCGCCTGCGATCCATCAATCACCTGGCCAGTTGAGAAGGCCAGAGTACTGCCGGCTCGACATGCGAACTCCCATTCTGACTCCGAGGGTAGCCGGTAGGCTCGATTGGCGGACAATTCTTCGGGTTGATTGCTGAGTTTTCGACAGAACTCAACCGCATCGGTCCATGACACCTGCTCGACCGGGAATCGCCCGGTCTTTAGATCGGTGACAGCATCAGCCCCATTGTTGTCATGTGAATGGTGGCTGGGATTTTGTCCCATGACGGCTTCGAACTCTGCCTGAGTCACTTCATGGACTCCCGCGAGAATTCTTCTGGAAATGATCACGGCTCGCAGTTCTTCATCAGGACGTCGTTTGTACTCCGACTTCACAGACCCTTTGATGTAGTTGGATCTTGGCAACAGAACCAGCGGCATACCGATGGAATTCTTGATGACATTGCCAGGCTTCATTCTGGCGAGAGCCGCGGTTGCCTTTGGTTTCGGCAATACCGGAGCCAGTGCAAAGACTCCGACCACGTCCTGCCCGATGACTCGAACCGGCGTTTGATTTCGGCCGGGATAAAGAGCATTCACGTTGGCCGGAACTTCTGCCAGCACGTGACGATAAAGTTCATCGCTGTCAACGATGCGGTTTTGATCAAAGTCCGCTGAACCTTCGAGCCCCTGAACAAAGCTAAGCGTAAACGCCCCGTGACCGGCTTCGCGATCTTCGCTGGAAACTTCGTCGCGACGGCAGGCGGCAAATGTGATGAGCCCCTGTGCCTTTTGAAGAGCATGACCGACATTCTCCGCGATCGTGAACCCTGAAGCCGTTCCCGCACTGCCGGAGTGACACGAATCCAGAAGCAGCAGTTTCTGAGCAGCCAGGCATTCCTGCAGCATTTGACGCAGTTCGTCGACAGGTAGAGAGGTGTCCTTTTCGCGTTTGCCATCGAAGTCGATTGGACAAACGTAGCCGATGAGTTTGAACTTCTCTCCAACTCCCTCAGATCGCAACCCGCCGTGACCGGAGAAACTGACCAGCACGGTATCATTCGGCGTGGCATCCGAGAGAAATCTTCGGATCTGATGTCGAAGATTGTTCAGCGTGGGGCGAAGATTTGGATCTTCCTGCCGATCGGTCATTTCCAGAATGCCATCCGGATCGTAGCCACAACGATCTCGCAGTGTTGAAGCCAGCAGCGTGACGTCTTTAACACAGCATTTCAGTGGATTGACAGGATACGCATCAATACCAATGACAAGTGCGAGCCGTCGTCCGCTGGTTAGTTGCTTTTCGAGATCCCGCGAAAACTTTTGCTGTGCGTTTCCAGTGGCGATTTGTTCCTGAGCCGTTGTTGACGAATTCACAAAGAGTGTGAAAACGCCAAGGATCAGGATGATGAGTTTTTCAGGATTCATGGTTCTGAAGATTCGAGAAGATCCCGGGGATTGCGACTGATGAACGAACTGTTTCAGCCAATTCACATTGGCGGCGCGGGGGCGGGGACCGGGGCTGGTGGTGCAACTGGGGCGGGTGGTGCAACCGGATCTACAGGAGCTGCCACTGGAGCAGGGGGCGGGGCGAGATCATCGTCGCTCGGTGCTGGCACAGGTGAATTCTCGACCGCAGGTGCCTCTATATCAGGCGCCTTGGCCTTCTTGGTCGTGAAGCCCGGTCGCGGCTTGCCTTCCTCGTCCAGCAGTTTGATGGATTCATAGAACGGCCGAGCGAAGTTATGATCAGCGTTGTCGTCGAAGGCGGCTCCGGACCACAGGAATGAGTAGACCCGGCTGCCATCAACAACGCTCCGCAGAATCGTCGTCTGTCCATTCTCTTTCTGCACAACCAACACCTGTGAAGGCAACGGTCCGTCCTGATCCAGTAACCGTTCTTCAATGAGTTTTGCGCCGGTCTCCTCCACAAGTTGCGTTCTGACCGTATCAAAGAAGGTCTTCGACTCGGCCGAGATATCAACCTTTAATTTGATCACGTCGATCTGGAACATCATTTCCTGTTCCGGGAGTTCATACTCAAAACGCGTAAGACCTCCTTCCGATGGCTCTTTCTCAGTCCGACGTGCCTCACCAGGTGTTCGAAACGAGATACCATCGCTCAATGCGACGGTCTCAGGCCAGTCTGCAGACTTATCGGCATCAGGGGGCTCTACAGGTTTTGGGCCGGGAGCTGGTGCGACATCCGACGCAGCTTCGATGGAGAGACCCGTGACAACTGCGTCCATACCAACGCATTGAAATGTCGTGGCATAACGTTGAACACTCGAAGTTCCGGTGACGATCTGCGTGACGGTAAACGTCCGAATGTTGTCTGTGCTGACTTCTGTCGTGAAGGTTTCAAGCTCCGTCGATTTCACTTCAGTCAGTCGGTCACGGATTTGCTGGAAGAGCCCGTAGAACTTGTCTCGTCCAACCTCCTCGACCACGGACGGATGAATCCATGCGGCGGCAACATCATCTTCCCCCTTCATGATCGATTCCAGCGGCCCTTCTGCGTTAATCGCGTAGAAGTTCGCAAATCGTTGCTGCAGTTCGTCTTCCAGCAGGTCCTGATAGAGTGAAGTCTCTACCTCCTGCAACTCGGGAGAATCCATACTAAAGCCGATAATTTTTCCCTCCGAGAAACGGATCACCAGCTTCAGGGTCCCTTTTTCGCATTTCAGTTCTGTTTGGGCCTCGACATCACCATCTTCTAATTTCGAGATATGAATCTCACTCTTTGGCGGTAGCTTCATTTTGCCGTGCGAGGACTGAGCATGTTTCAGAGCATACTCGAAGATTGGCAGATCAACCTGATGCACAATGCGTGTGTGAAGCGCACCGGTGATCAGCTGCGCATTCGCGGCATCATCAAGGGCTTTCACAAAATCAGCCAGCGCCTTGTGAATGCCTTCTTCCGTGATGGATGGCGCTGGCATAGGATCGTCTGGTGATGTCGAATCGGGTGATGCGGCACTCAAAATCAGGCCGATGATGAACTCTTCCTTCACAATACGACTATCGGCGTTGCGGTCAAAGTGTCCTGAACCAGCGGCTTCGGTTCCTGTCAGCCGACCATCTTCGTTGATATCGATTTTGCTGAAACGATCGGCCGCCGTTTTGCGAATTTCCGCAATTGGCATGTTCCGTATTTCGGAGTCAGCGCTCGCAAAGCCAGTTCTGAATTCGATTTCAGTGAGTCGGCGATCGCCATCCTTATCGAAATCTTCATAGCCCGACATTTCTGTCCCGGACAATCGCTGATCTTTGTTTGCATCTCGATCTCCAAACAGCTGCTGTGCCAGCCTGTTTGCCTGGGACTGTTGCTCCTTCGCAGCTGCAGTGAACTCTGCCAGAGAAATCTCCCGGTCGCTGTCCTGATCCAGCGACTTCAGATCAGTCGCTTCACGGCCACTCAGAACACCATCCTGATTTGAATCCTGCTGCTCAAACAGGTCGTCTGCAGCAACAAGCGAAGCAGGCATAGCGACGGCGGCGGCGCTGAGAAGGAAACTTGTTAATGTGAAACGGACGGGCATACGAAGGTTTCCCTGGTGAACAGTTTTGGCGATTACGACTTGCGGAGTTCCTCGGAATCCGGCTGGGGGAGCCTGCGAGGATTGACGTAACTACGTGAGGGTCTCAAGAATGCGACCAAGCTGTGCTTTCCGTCTCACGTTCTTTGAATCACTGTCCGAGCCATTTGTGTGACATCGAATCCAAAAAATTTCCTATCGACCGCTGAAGAGCCTGTTTCGCTGTGGATTGAGCAGTTGTCGGAGGCAGATCCGCAGGCCGCTCACAGGCTGTGGGAACACTTTTGTCGTCGCCTGATGAACTTTGCTCGTGGTCGACTCAAGGCTGAGACTCGCCGCATTTACGACGAAGAGGACGCGGCCCTGAGCGCCTTCCGAAGTTTGTGTCGGGGCATTGAGGCACAAAGATTCCCGGAGATTTCGGATCGCGACAATCTGTGGGCGTTACCGGTCGTCATCGCCAGCCGAAAAATCATCAATCGCAATCGCTACGATGCTCAGCAGCGACGCAGCGGTGATCGGACTGTTAACGAAAGTGTGCTGCAGAATGCTTCCGAGATCTCAAGTCCGCTCAATAATGTGCCTGCTCGTGAGCCGACTCCGGAGCTTGCCGCCGAGGTCGCTGATCTCTCGCAATATCTTCTGCAGCTGCTGCCTGAAACAGATCTGCAACAGCTTGTGTTGCTAAAGTTGGAGGGGCACACGAACGAAGAAGCGGCAGAGCAGATGAGTGTCACTCGGCGGACCGTGCAGAGAAAGCTGGAGCGAATCAGACGGCTTTGGCTGGAAAGCGCCGAAATGCCCAGTATTGATCCTGTCGAAGAGTGACGCAGTTATTCTGGACTGCTTTTGTGTCACTATTTCTGACGCAACGGTGATTGGATATTTTGAATACCGTCTGATTGTGCGAAGCGGGTGCGCGGTTCAGGAAGGTTCTCAATCAACCTGCGCGGTCTGGCTAGCTGGTTTGGTCGACTCGTTCGGCCTGAGAATTCGTTGAAAGATCTGCATGACGTTTCTTGACCCGGAGTTTGCCAGCCTGACGTCTGAACAGCTTTCGTTGATCGATCAGATCTGCGGAAAGTATGAGCAGCGTCGTCTCGAGGGAACGGCCACCCGTATCGAAGATCTGGTCGCGGGCGCCCCAGAACTTCTCCGCCCGGTTTTGGAGTATGAACTGATCCGCGTGGAACTGGAGATCGCGGCAACATGGCATCAACTGCCCACATTGTCTGACCTGAAGAGGCGATTTCCGAACTCTGCGTTAAGAATTGAAAGAGATTGGTCTCAGTGGGGGCTTGAGAGTCTTCCTCCGAAGTCACAGACGCATTTCGAAGCATCAGAACTGAGTCGCCGTGAAACGAAGAATCAGATGGGGCAGCCGACTCCGGTCGGGAATCTCGGTCCAGTCGCCACGCCGGAAGAACCTCGTGCACAAACCGATTCCGACGTGCGTTTTCGCATTCTGCGTCGAATCGCCGAAGGAGGTATCGGGACGGTCTACGCGGCATTCGACAATGATCTTCA
>CAIXQV010000945.1 GCA_903921605.1 uncultured Planctomycetaceae bacterium
AGCCCGAGGGAATTATCGAGTCCGAAGATTTCTCATTCATTATCATTGGTGACCCCGGCGAAGGCGATGCATCACAACATTCTTTGCGAAGTCAGTTGTTGGATGTTTCTCGCCAGCCCGACGTGAAGTTTGTGGTAATCTCATCGGATGTCGTTTATCCCTCCGGAGCGATGAAGGACTATGAGTCTCGTTTCTGGCTGCCGTTTATGGGAGTCACAAAACCGGTATATGCGATTCCCGGAAATCACGACTGGTACGATGCCCTCGAAGGCTTTGCTGCAACGTTCTTTGAGCCCGACGCAGCCCGAACCGCCATGAAGGCGCGAGTGGAAGAGGACAACCATCTTACTTCCACGACGGATTCGCACATCGAACAGCTGATTGCCGAAGCGACAAGACTGCAAAAGCTTTATCACGTTCCCGTGCAGCGGCAGAAGCTTCCGTACTTCCAGTTTCAGACTGATTCTTTTGCACTCTTCGCGGTGGATACGGGCGTAGCTCGCCAGATCGATCCCGCACAGCAGTCATGGCTGGAGGAGGGACTAAAAGCGGCTGATGGAAAAACAAAAATGGTCCTGCTGGGGCACCCTTTTTATGCGGGCGGTCACGATCAAACGGAGGGCATTGAAAACTTTGAGGCGTTAAAGGAACTGCTGACAAAGTACGAAGTCGACATCATCATGGGCGGAGATACTCATGATTTGGAATACTACCTCGAACACCAGAAGAACAGCTCTGGCGGGGAGCGTCTCGTACGCCATTTTGTCAACGGCGGTGGCGGAGCGTACCTGAGCTTCGGAACGTCTTTGGACTGGCCGAAATCACCGATCACCGAGGAATGGGCGATCTACCCGAGCCGTCAGCAGGTCGTGTCAAAAATCGATGCCACAGCCCCGTTTTGGAAACGCCCTGCGTGGTTTTGGACTCGCCAGTTCGGAGGCTGGCCGTTTTCTGCTGAGTGGTTATCAGCGGCCTTTGATTCCAATCAGGCTCCATTTTTCCAGAGCTTCCTGGAGATCAAAGTGGAGCCAACTCAACAACGCCTGAGACTCATCCCCTGGGGCGTCAACGGTCGACTGAAGTACTCCGACCTGCAACGCTCATCATCAATGACTCAGCCGAACGATGCTGAGATTGAGTGGATCGTCCCACTTAAGAAATGAACAAGCGCCGTTGAAGAAATCAATGGGCGGGGTAAAGCACGATCGCAGCGGTCGTGGTGTTCCAGCAGCAATAGTCGTCTTCGATCAGCACTCCATTCAGCATCGCGCTTAGCTGAACAGCGCCATGTTTGAAGAGTCGGAATCACCAAAGTTGCCTTTTGATCATTGTTTGTCGCGTGAACGAAGTCCTTCTCCGCCTCGGGGGAGAAGGTGGCCGATAGGCCGGATGAGGGGGGATTTCCTGGCATACGGCGTACTAAAACGGCCCCCTCGCCCCGGCCCTCTCCCCCAATTTTTTGCAAGAACGCTGCCATATGGCACCACGCTGCATCCGCAAAAAAAATCGGGGGAGAGGGGGCAACATGGCGCTGTCTAAATGAAAAAGGGTTCAGGATTGATCTCCTGAACCCTCGATATGCATTCAAATTCCCGTGGTCGCCCTGAGACAAGACCTAACGAAACTATTTTGCTGCCGGAGTTGTGCCGGACGCAGCGGCTGCAGGAGGCTTTGCACCACCCATAGCTTTGGGTTTGTTCAGCATGACCATCGCCATTCCTGACGCGGCAAGAACCAGCCCCAGATAGAACAGTCCACTTGGCGCTTCAAACTTTTTGCCGTGCGAAAGGAATGTCATCGACGCAATCGTGTTGATGATTGGTGCACCGGCAAACACCAGCGGCGCCACGATCAGAGGGCCGATCGATCCTGCTTCCTTGACGGCGAAAATCACACAGAGTGCTCCGGCCGCTCCAGCGATCCCGGCCAGAAGGCCCCAGGTTAAACTCATGGGAGCCCAGCTCAGGTCGGCTGGATTCTTGACCGTCGGATCGTTCTTCATCAGAAAGATGAAAATGCTGGGGATCAGAACCGCAACCAGAAAATACGCAATCCCGACCATCAGGAAGGCTCGAAGATTGCTGCCGAGCTTGTTCGTCGCATCATGAACCAGCGGGACGTAGACCCCCCAGGAAAGAGCTGCACCGGCGATAAACGCGTAAACAGTCCACTTCATTTCTTATAACTTTCACTTTTGATCGACGACGAAAATCTGGACACGCTCTGATGAATCGAAGGCTATCGAATCACACAGCAACGTTGTTGAAGCAATTGATTGCTCGCCAATTGTAGAGTGATCGCTCAATTTGAGAACTGCGGCTGGTCAGAATGCGGAAACTCAGAATTCAGAAACTGAGATCAGCGCATGAAAAAACCTCTTCCAGCCGTGCTGAGCAAACTCTGTTGACGCCCATTGATCAGAAATAAGGTGGGCACCCGAAGCCCGGGTCATGTGATCCGAGACATAGTCGGCGTGACAGTCAGCCGGGGACAGTCCAGGTTCCCATTTGGGTTATCTGTAGGGTCAACTTGTTTTGCTGCAGACGAAGCTGGCAGAGGTTCTGCACAAAGTGCTCGGTGAGAATACGGTCTGAGTCACAATCTCGCAAGCGAATGTTCGAAAGTCCTGATCGTCCGAAAAACTTCTTTTTATTTTTTGTTCTCGGTTGCAGGCGGAGCTGCAACCGGTGAAGTCACGGAAGGTGCAGCGACTGGTGAACTAGCAAGTACGGTTAGCGTTTTGTCGGGAGCCAGAGTGAAGATTGTGCGAATATGAGGATCCGCGATTAAAAGATTCGCACCACTGCGACACAATCCCACCGGACGATCCAGTGGAGTACCACTGACGAATTTCTCAGGCTTTCCGTCGGGTAAAACTTTCCACACGGCGTGTTCATAATTATCCGTGACGAACATCGTACCGTCTTCCATTCGCACAATGTTGTGAGGAAGGTTGAACGGATGATCTTTGATCAGAGGTTCGATCTTTCCGTCAGGGGTTACCTTCTGAATCTGTCCGTCTTTGCTGGAGGTCGACAACACCCAGAGATTTCCTTCAGCATCAATCGTCAGCCCGCGAGGTGAATTGATCACAGCAAATTCGATGGGCATTTCGGAGCCTTCTGCCGGCATTTTCCAGATCCGATGCAGTTCCAGATCGGCCGTATAAATAGTTCCATCGGCCGCGACAGCAATCGCCATCGGAATCCCGATCCAGCCCTTTGTCAAAGGCTGAGGTTGCCCGGCGTCATCAAATCGAAACACTTCACGAGTTGATGAGTCACCCGCGAGCAGCTTGCCCTGATGATCAATCGCCAGGCATCGTACAGCGTTCAACGGAGTGCGAAACTTCTTCGAGCCCTGAAAATAGACGGACTTCTGACCCTTCTCGATCTTCCAGATTCCTGGCAGATTTCGATCGGCAACGTAGACAATCCCATCGGCCTGTGCCGTCACCGCCAGCGGATAAGCAAACTCAGTTGCCGCAGGAGCTGCATCCTGTCCAAACGCAGGGCACACACAGATCAGCAGAATCAGGGCGAGACAATACTTCACGTTCAAACTCCGGGAAGATCACAGCAGAATAAATCTGTCGACGACCACAGCTCATTTTCTGTGGTCACGGGGAACATCTGCATAATATCGGCCGGAATCCCGCTTCACCAGTGCTCAACAAAACCGCATCTGGATTGAGCGGAATGTTGCCGTAAATTGTCGATGTAGAATTTTTTTGAGCGGCTATCTGCTGGATCAGCCAGTTATGGAACCGCACTTCATCAGATCCATTGGACTGCTCCAGCCCGTCAATCTGAGGCCTTGCAGCATGACCTGGCATTTTGTCACCCCTGGGCCAGTCTTCAGGAACGCTCCGGAAGTTCCGGCAGCAGTGGGGGCAAGCGGGTTAGGTATCTCAATGTGTCGGTCCGAGATCCCATCACCGCAGAGTGCCTGTCGCGAATGCCTCGACACTGAAACTCAACTGCGCTGCGTTGCGAGATGTCGGTAAAGTTGTTGAGATGCGAGGATTAAATTTACATCTCCGAAAGGAATACCGATGCTTCGCTCGGCGTTTTTGAGTCTTGTTGGCGGTCTGCTGGTTGTTTGTTTCTCCTCCGGATTGGCTATCTCGGCTCCTCCGGCGTCAGTGCCGGTCGTAGATCCGGGATCTCTCGGCTTCGACACCGCGCGGCTGGCCTTGATTGATGAGCTGGTCAACGAAGGGCTCAGCCAGAGCAAAATGCCGGGAGCGGTGGTTGTTGTAGGACGGCGAGGTGGAATTGCATTCCGGAAGGCTTATGGCTTTCGTCAGACAATGCCTCAACAGGTTCCAATGACAATCGATACCGTGTTCGATCTCGCCTCGCTGACCAAACCAATCGCCACGGCCACCAGTGTGATGGTCCTGATCCAGCAGGGCAAGATTGATGTGAATGCGACGGTTGCGACGTATCTGCCTGACTTCGCGGCCAATGGCAAAGACAAGATTACTGTGCGCCACTTGCTGACTCACGTCGGCGGCTTGATCGCAGACAACTCCATCAAAGATTACAGCGGCACTCCGGAGCAATCCATCGCTAACATCATGGCGCTGAAACCCGATGCGGAACCCGGTCAGGAATTCACCTACAGCGACGTGGGATTCATCGTGTTGGGTGAGATCGTTAAAAAGGTCAGCGGAAAGAATGTGCATGAGTTCTCACAGGAAGCCATCTACGCTCCTCTCGGTATGTCTGAAACTGGCTACCTGCCGGCTGATGCTCTGAAGGCTCGAGCGGCAGTGACGGAACAGCGAGAAGATCGCTGGATGCAGGGAGAGGTCCATGATCCTCGAGCCTATGCCCTCGGAGGAATCGCCGGGCATGCCGGATTGTTTTCCACCGCCGATGACATTTCCAAATACGCCGTGATGATGCTCAATGGCGGCCGACTTGGTGACACGGAAATCCTGAATCCAGCAACTTTTCAGCTGATGACAACGGCTGTTGAGGTTCCTCGTGGGCGTCGAGCTCTGGGCTGGGATGCGAGGACCGGCTACTCGTCAAATCGCGGCGATTTGATGTCGTCGCAGGCGTTTGGTCACGGTGGTTTTACCGGCACAGGAATCTGGATTGATCCGGCGACTGATCTGTTCGTCCTGTTTCTCAGCAACCGAGTTCATCCCGACGGCAAGGGGCTTGTGAATCCTCTGATTGGTCGCATCGGGACAATCGCAGGCGCGGCGCTGTTAGCGGTGCATTCCACTTCGACGAATTCTGCTGCAGGCAAGCCGTCCGATGTGCTCAACGGAATTGATGTTCTGAAGCGAGATAACTTTGCGTCCTTGAAGGGACGCAAAGTCGGGTTGATCACGAATCAGACGGGATTGAGCCGTGATGGTGTTAGTACCGTGCGACTGCTGCACGAATACAAGGACCTGAAGTTGGTCACTCTGTTCAGTCCGGAACATGGTCTGGAGGGAAAACTGGACATCCCGAAAATTGGTGATCAGCAGGATGCGACAACCGGGCTTAAGGTTTTCAGTCTGTATGGCGAAACGCGAACTCCGACCAAGGAAAGCCTCGAAGGCATTGATACTCTCATCTTCGACATCCAGGATATCGGTTGTCGCTTTTACACTTACGTCTCCACCATGGGGAATGCCATGAAGGCCGCTGGTGAGAACAAGATTCGCTTCGTTGTTCTCGACCGCATCAATCCAGTGGGTGGTGTCGATGTGCAGGGACCGATTCTTGATGACGGCGATCAGTCGTTCGTGGGCTATCACACTCTGCCCGTGCGGCATGGGATGACGGCTGGCGAACTGGCACTGATGTTCAAAAAGGAAATGAACGTTGATGTGGACCTGCAGATTGTTCAGGTCGAAGGCTGGAGTCGAAATCAATTGTTCGATAAGACCGGGCTGACCTGGACAAACCCCTCGCCGAATATGCGTTGCCTGAATCAGGCCGTATTGTATCCCGGTGTCGGGCTGCTGGAGATGACGAACGTTTCTGTGGGACGCGGTACCGATACGCCATTTGAGGTGATCGGTGCTCCGTGGGTTCGTGAGCGAGAGTTGGCGGCTCATTTGAATGCAGCGGGGCTTCCAGGAGTGCGATTTGTGCCGATGCGGTTTACTCCGGACTCTTCCAAATTCCCTAACGAATCCTGTGGCGGTGTGAATATCGTGATTACCGATCGAGCCACGTTGAATCCTCTGAAAGTTGGCATTCAATTGATGTGCAGCCTGCGGGCGTTGTTTCCGGACGACTGGCAGACCAAGAATCTGAACCGGCTTCTCAGTAGTAAAGCGGTGACCGAAGCGATCATTGCCGGGAAATCAGCGACAGAGATTGAAGCGTTATGGCAAGAACCGCTTAACTCGTTTATGACACGTCGCAGTTCGTTCCTGATTTATCAGTAAGGGCCGATCCTGTTCACAGTATTCTGTGTACTGTCGGTGCGTTCATCGGAATGTGTATCCGGTTTGGCGTTAATCTTTGCACGGTGTGAATTGAGGCCGCGAGTTCGCGGGATGTTTTATCGTAGATTGCCTCAGTTCTGACCGCGTACAGAATAATCGCCGTGAAGCCAGACGCCACGATGGTTGCGGAAGGTTTCATGCGTCCATACATCCTGATGCTTTGGGGAGCCTTTGCATTTGCGTGCATGGGGGCCTTCACGCATGCCGCCAAAGATTATTGCGACTGGCAGGTGATCGCGTTTGCTCGTTCCGGAGTTGCTTTGCTGATCGCGGGCCTGTTGGCGTTTCGCGACAAGTCACCGCTGGTCTTTCTGCGACCGTGGACCATCTGGGTTCGCAGCATCGCGGGCAGTATGAGCATCATGTGCAACTTCTACGCGTTATCTCGACTTCCAATTGCAGACGCATTGACGCTGACGAACATGTTTCCCATTTGGATCGCCGTGCTTTCGTGGCCGGTGCTGGGGCGATTTCCGGAGCGTGAAGTCTGGCTGAGCGTGCTGCTGGCGATGACCGGCGTCTTCGTGATGCAGCAGCCCTATCTGGCGTCAGGGAACCTGGGAACTCTGGCGGCCGTCTCGGGATCATTCACCAGCGCAGTCGCTTTGATTGGACTTCATCGACTAAAAGGTATTGCCGCAAACGCCATCGTGTTTCACTTCTCGGCCGTGTCGATTGTGATTCTGACTTTTGTGCTCGTGGTTTTTCCGGCGACTGAACATTCCCTTGAACAACTAAGAATGCCGTGGCCTGGTCCAGGGTTACTCTTGGGAGTCGGACTTGCCGCAACGGCAGGTCAACTGTTGTTGACTCGAGCGTTTTCTGGTGGTGCTCCAGCGCGAGTTTCTGTGATCGGATTGACTCAGATCGGCTTCGCGATGGTCTTTGATGTTCTTTTATGGGGCCGAGCCGTCACGCTGCATTCGCTGATCGGAATTCTGATGATCGTCGGCCCGTCGATCTGGCTGATGACTCGACCAGCCCCCGAAGCCCCTTAAGAACGGTCCCAAAACTACTTCCGGCTTGATCAAACTGGAGACTAGACCGGTGCGGCTGCGTTCGCTTCAGCGGATTTGTCACGCCCTACAGAAACCGTTCGCATTTGTAGGGTTTGACAGTTCGCCCTGGCAAACGCGGGCCCACCATTCACGGATATTATTTCGGAATCCCGTCCTGAAAATCCGATCGTATCGTCGCCATGCGATGTACAGGCCCAAGCCTCGACTTTATTGATTACTTGGAAGGTGCCTCAGTGGCGTCTTCGGGAGCCGGATCTTCCAGACGCACAAACAACCAGTTCTCGACCTTCTCAGCTCCGAAGTGAACCAATACCGGAGCTTGTTCCTGCGTGAGATTGTAAAGGCCCGTTTCAGCAACCAGGTTTTCGCTTTCTGTGATTCGCATCGCAACACGCTGTGTGTCTTTGTCGACCTTTCCCTGGACGCTTTGGGTCAGCTCGGTCTCTGTGTTGTACAAGGTCCCGCTGACGACACCGTCTTTGTTCACCGCCAACTGAATAATCCGATTTGGCTCGACGTCTTTCTCGCCGGAAGAAACGGTGAATGTCCCGAGCGCCATCCATTCGGCCTTCTTCGCGACCTCTTCATCCTGCGGTGGAGCCACTGTCGCCAGATCCGCCGCGCTTTGAGCAAACTCAGTTGTTGATGCGACCTTCTCACCGTTGATGTAGACGGAGTTGTCGTTGTAGACCACGTTACCACCCTGGCCGTAGTCGTAATAGACCGGCTGAGCCCAGACCTGTGGCGGAGCGGACCAGGTAAACCAGTTCACGCAGGCCGCATAAGTCGGAACGGTCCACCAGTATTTCCACGGACGAGTGGTGAACCCATATCCGTAATGCCAACCGCACCAGCTGTGAGGATGGCCGTACCACCAGTCACCGCGAAAGCAGCCCGGATTGTTATAGTGCCAATGGTAAGAGCTATGAACCCCAGCGCCCCAGCCAGCCCAATACGCAGCCCGATTGGGATGCACGTTTTGCCAATTGTTGAGTCCGCCGATTTGGTTCTGCCATCGATTATTGATGTTCGTCACCTGGTTGCGATCAATGTTGGCCCATGTCGGCCGATTACTGATCGCGACGTTGTTGCCCATGTTGATCTGACCAATGTTGATCGGCCGGTTATTCGCCACCCCGACACTCGGGAACGATGGGCGAGTTGAGATGCCCGGCCGGTTGTCAATGCCGGGCCGATTATCAATGCCCGGACGATTATCGATGCCCGGACGATTGCTCAGCCCTGGCCCAACATTGCCGGGCAGTGTTTCCGGCCTGAGTGGTTTTCCCATTCCCAGAAAGTCGCCCACATCTCCCGGAGTTGGGCGAGCGGAAATATTTGGTGGCACATTGAGATTTGGGCGATTGTTCACATTGCCTGGCAGAGTCGTCGCGGGACGCTGGAGATCAGGACGGTTCGGCAGTTTGTTGCTCGGACGATTCTCAGCTCCGCCGCCCAGATTCGGAATACTTGGACGAGTCGTGGGCCGATCGATCTGCCCCGGAAGCTTGTTCGCTCCGCCTAATTCGCCATTGCCCGGCAGAGAAGGCCGCGTTGACGGCATGTTCGGTGCGGAAGGCCGCGTTGTGGGCCTATTCGGTGTGGCCGGCCGGGTGGACGGCATGTCCGGAGTCGCCGGTCGCGTTGAAGGCTTGAGTCCTCCTGTCGGACGATCGACGGAAGGCATTGCTGGCTTCGTCGACGGACGATTGATATTTGGCGAACTCATGTTGGGACGAGTTGTTGGTGCAGGTCGGCTGCTTCCCATGTTCGGCACGCTGGGATGCGGAGCTGGGCGAGACATCCCACCGCCGCCACCGCCGCCGCCGCCACCTCCCATTGATCGCCCGCCTCCACCGCCACCGCCGCCGCGGAGACCGTAGGCCAATGCCGGATCGGAAGCCACCGTCACGACAAGCATCATCAGCACTGTTACGCTAAGTTTGCTGCGAAACATCTTGAAATGACTCCGGCGAATTACTTGTTTGCGGATGGGGAAACTTCGACCGAAGAAACAACACGGTTGATCGTGGCCGCGGCAGAGGCCGGCTGGGGCTCGCCGTTGATTTCGTGCCCGATCAATTGCAGGGTAAATGAGTTCTCATCAACCTGCTCCAGTACATAAGTTCCTGATGAAACATCACCATTCGCACTGGTCTGAGATGATTTTGCCATCCAGCTGTTTTCGTTCTTCGACCAGCTCGATGAGCCAAACGAACCGTCTGAGTTAAACGTCCATGAACGAATCTGCAGGAGGTTTGCGTCCCAGCCAATGACCTGAGTTCCTTCCAGCACGTTTCCGTCTGCTGATTCCGCGACGAATGAACGCAACAGGAATGCTCGATTGGCAGACCAGCGAAACGTCGTGCGAACTTTTACGTCGCCGGATTCATCAGTCCATTCACCGATCAGCCATTCCAGTTGCTGCAGAGCATCCGCCGGAGTTGCTGGAATGGGTGCCGTAGTTTCTTCGATAGAGTCAAACAGCCACTTCTCGCCGGACCGGGTCATGATTGCGGAGAAAACCGATTCCACTGGAACACCGTCGCCGCCAATGACAGTCGTTTGTCCTTCAACCTGAGCAACGTCAGCAGTCACCATTTTGGCTCGAGTCATGCTGGCACTTAGCTTGATGCCCGGCTGAGCCGTGAAGACCTTTGTAAAATCTGCCTGAATCGCGGCTCGGCCTTCGGTTCGTTCGCCGGTTTCGCGATCAGTGTGAGTCGCGGTTTCTGTCCAGCAAGCAGCAAGTTTCTCTGCATTCTTTTCATTGAAAGCTGCGACAAATTCATTTAGCGAATTGCCGATCTGAACTTCGTCGGCAGCGACCACGTTCGCCGCAAGCCATACTGTGGACAATGTCGCCAAGACAAACATTGCATTAAGAAGACGACTCATAATTGTTGATCCCCTGAAGCACGGTCAGGCGCTGAAGTAGTCCCAATTCCCAAACGATCTCGGCCTCTCAGGCGGGAGATCTCGATATCCGCAATCTATCTGCAAGATCGCCGAATTTCGCCGGTCAACGAGTTGAAAATTCAGAAAACGACAGAGTGCGGGCAAACTCCCTTTGGCTTAGGCCAATGCTGTTTTCTGAGTGACTTCACGAAATCTTAACATTCAGTATCAGACTGAGATTTTGTTGAGCCTTGAACACGGGGAGAGCCCTTGGCTTCAAGCCGATCCGTGGCATGAACCACACTTGTTTTGCGCAGACATTTACCCTGCACTTCGGCACTCGCTGACTCCCGCGGTTCAATTTCCAACCGAACGCGGCGGACTCAAAGTCCATTTTCAGCCAAACGTTCATTTTGATTCATGATGATTCTCAGTCAAATGGCACAAGGACAGCCAATGGCCGCTCATTTTTTCAAGAATATTCGTCGATCCGCTGGGGCTCTTTTCGTAATGGCCTGTGCCGCGATGGAAACGTCAGGCAGCGACAAACAGTCGATCGAATTGCTGGGAACAGCATCGATCCCGGGTGATGCTGTCGATCTTTCCGGCGACTCCGCTTTGCTGCAAAACGGTGAACCGCGAAATCGGCTCGGCGGTTTTTCAGCTCTTGAATATTCCGGCGAAGGGATGCTGTTTGCCAGCATGTCCGATCGTGGGCCGGACGATGGAGCTGTCGACTACCATTGCCGTGTTCAATTGCTCGAACTGGAGATCTCCGGAGCTCCCGAATCTTCAGTCAACGCTGCCGTTCGTCGCACGATCATTTTTACAGATTCTGACGGGCGTCGTTTCAGTGGTTCGTCGACTGCGATTCAGGCCACAACGAAAACGGGACATCGACTGGACCCCGAAGGCTTTCGCTTCGGCTCGGATGGGTCTATGTTCGTTTCCGATGAGTATGGTCCGCATGTGATTCAGTTCTCTGCCGACGGCAGCGAGCAAAAACGATTTCAGTTGCCAGCACATTTTATTGTCGCAAATCCACACGCCGACAAGAAAAAAGAAAACAGCCTGAACCAAACGGGGCGAGCTTCCAATCGAGGGCTTGAGGGGTTGGCCATATCACAAGACGGACGACATCTTGTCGCAGTGATGCAGGGGCCGTTGTTGCAGGACGGAACACGGACCGACTCGGGCATCGTTGTCGGGCGCAATTGTCGCTTGATTCAACTGGAGCTTGCGACCGGAAAAACCAAAGAGTTTGTCTACCAACTGGAGAGTCCCGATAACGGCAACAGTGAGATCGTCGCGTGTGGACCAAACCAGTATCTGGTGCTCGAACGAGACAGTGAGTCCGGCAAGTCAGCTCAATATCGCAAGCTGATTCAGATTGATCTCAGCCATGCAACAGATGTATCCAACATGGATCAGTTGCCATCCGGCGATCTGCCGTCTGACATTGTTCCCGTTAAGCGAAGTGTTTATCTGGACTTTCTTGCACCGCAATGGAATCTGGCTGGTGCCGCGATGCCGGAAAAGATCGAAGGTCTGACATTCGGGCCCACTTTGGCGGACGGTCGAAAGACACTTCTGGTTGGCACGGATAACGATTTTGAATCAAAAGCCGCGTCATTAATCTGGGTCTTCGCGGTTAAAAACTGATCCGCGAGGAGTGACGCCAAGTATAAAAAAAGATCTCGCGACGCATCTGCATGCGTCCGAGATCTCTGGTGTTGTCGTTGCTGCCGCGCATCTTTGCAAATGCCGTGCAGGACTCGCGAAGTCAGAAGCTACTTTCTCGATTCTGAGGCTTCATCCTTCTTTGGCTTCTTTTCGCCGTCAGCTTTCTTCACAGCGAAAGACTTCGTAAACACTGCGTCGCCGAAGATTTTTGTTAGCTGATCATCCTGGGAGGCCGACTCGAGAGAGCCTTTGCATTTTTCGCAACAAAACCCAACTTTAACGCCGGAGACTTTGATCGTCTGCTCTTTGCTGACCTTGCTTCCGGAGACGGGGCACTTTGTCTGGCGGAACTGCTTTGTCTGAACCAACTGCAGGTTGGCCTTGGCCGAGTACTTTGCTGGTTCTGCATCAAACGCAGCTTTGCATTTCTCGCAGCAGAAGTAGGTTTCTTTATCGCGATACTTTGACGAGTTCTCCTTCTTCGCATCACTGCCAGAGACTGGACAAGTCGCTTTAAACGCGGCTTCGCCCTTCTCTTTGGCCTCTGCGCCTTCAACCTTTGCAGGCTTGTCAGTCGCATCTTTCTTCTCATCGTTTGCGTTGACAAACGGTACAGAAGCAACCACACCCAACAAAATAGCCAACCAGCTCATTCGAGATTTCATCAATACATGCTCCATTTTCGTAGTTAAAAGGGTCATCGCTCGCCGTCCATCGATTGTCTCTATCAACGCCTGAAGTTTCTGTCCCCAGCTTATTGTTCGTACGGCTGGCGGCATTGGACTCTCTGAGCCGCAATGCTGTCAAGTGCGTCCCGCACATCCAGGACAGCCGGGACCTACAAAATTCGCGACTACACCCTTGTCTCACGGTCACATCGCAGACGGTCGACATCTGATAGGCATGGACTCTAAACTCATGGTACCAGAACACACGACTTTGGCGGTGGCATGTCGTCGTGCGGCTCAGAAACATTGGCGAGTGACAGAAAACTCGCAGTCTGCATCTGAAAGGCGCACAAAGAAAACGTAATGGCGGGAAGAGCCATCTGATTTGCTCATCCGTATCTGCTCAGAGGAAAGAGATGACTCATGCGAAACGACCGGTCTTCGCCCAATATTCTTCAATGCTCATTGATACTCACAGCTCTTGCCATTGGAGTGATCGAGTCTTCTTGTGCAGCCCTCGCCAGTGACCGTAAACCCGAGATTGGCGATGTCATGACCGTCGCGGGAAACGGAAAAGATGTTCCCGGCAGTGCGGATGGAAAAGCCCTGAACACTCCGTCATCTCAGCCGTTCGGGATCAGTTATGGCCCCGACGGTGCGCTGTATGTCTGCGAAGTCGGTTCACACCTGATTCGCCGCATCGACCTGTCTTCTGGTGAGGCGAAGACTGTCGCCGGAACTGGCAAGAAGGGGTATTCTGGTGATGGAGGCCCCGCGACTCAGGCTCAACTCAACGAACCGTACGAAGTGCGCTTCGATCAACAGGGCAACATGATTTTCGTGGAAATGCAGAATCACCTCGTGCGCAAGGTGGATCACAAGACGGGAATCATCTCCACGATTGCCGGAACTGGTGTCGCTGGATTCTCGGGAGACGGTGGCCCGGCCAATCAGGCTCAGATGAATCAGCCGCACTCTATCGTCCTTGACGATAAGGATCGGCTCTTCATCTGCGACATCAAAAACCATCGAGTTCGCATGGTGGATCCGTCGACCGGCGTGATTTCCACGTTCGCCGGGACTGGTGAGAAAACAAAAACTCCTGACGGAGCTTCTTTTGACGGAACTCCGCTGAATGGTCCTCGAGCATTAGATTTTGACGGTGATCATTCTCTGTATCTGGCTCTTCGCGAAGGTAACGCCATCTTTCGGATGGACCTGATGGCTCGTACCTACCACCATCTGGCAGGTACCGGGAAAAGTGGGTACTCGGGTGATGGCGGATCAGGGAAGGAAGCCCAGCTGGCTGGCCCGAAGGGTGTCAGTCTTTCGAAAGCCGGAGATTTGTATTTTGCCGATACCGAAAGCCACATCGTGCGTGTTCTGCGGGCCAAAACAGGAATTGTGGAGACCGTCATTGGAGACGGCAAACCGGGTGACGGACCGGATGGAGAAGCGCGAAATTGCCGGTTAAATCGACCTCACGGCGTCTACGTGTCTCCGGACGGATGGCTTTATGTGGGTGATAGCAGTAATCATCGAGTTCGCCGGATAAAGCTGTCCGAATGATCGCTCCGCCATCATGATTCCAGAGCAGTCGATTGCTCCCCCGAAACCCGTTTGAGGCTTGCGACATGGGCTGAAGTCCCGTATATCTGCCGTTTTCCGAATCGAACGAAGGCAAAAGACCTGTTACCAGTGCTGGTTTCCTGAGGGACGTTGAGATGGGCAGATTGAAAACTGTGGTCAGCGGATTGATTCTCTTCGCTGCGGGCTATGCGACAGCAACGCTGAATGGGTTCGCGCCGTCGCAGATAGAAGCGACTCAGGACGCTGCGGCTCAAGGCCAACTTTCCGAAGATGCCTTGAAGGCCTACAAGAAAGTCAGCAAGGCCATCAGAGAACTCAACAACCTGTATGTAGCCAGCGGTGAAAGCACTTCAGCTTTTGAAGGGGTAAATTACTTCGCCGCCTCCGTAGGCGGGATCAACGCAGAGCGAGATCTCGAAGAAGGTCGTGGCGTTGATCCGGAGACTTTCGCCGCCATCTACGCCGACAAAGCCAGTCCAAAAATTAAAGAGAATCTCGACCGAGATGAATTGGGGCGTCTTCGCTACAAGAAGATCGTAATTCGTCTGTACTCGCAGGAACGTCTGCAGATGATGTTCAAACAGAGAGATCAGCTCGAAATTCGATCTGAGTCTGTAGAATAACGTGTCAGAGAATTCCGGTTTTCGTTTGACGCCGCAGATGCATCTTCGGCGTGCGCAGGACTTTGAACGAGTGTATGGTTCCGGAGTTCGTTCCGGCGACGATCATCTTCTTATCTTTGTTCACAGCAACGATTTGAATGTCATTCGAGCGGGTGTCAGTGTCTCGCGTAAGCATGGGTCAGCCGTGCATCGCAATGTGAAGCGACGAAGGCTCAAGGAAGCATTTCGACTACTTCAGCACGAACTTCCGAGCGGGCTCGATCTGATTCTGATTCCACGTCAGCGTGATGATTCCGCAATGGTTGATTACCAGGCGTCGATCAAGAGTCTGGTGCCCCGACTGGCTCGACGACTGCAGCGGAACTCCGAGAGCGGCTCATGAATGCAGCTCAGGATTTAAAGACGGAACTGGACGCACACAGCGAGGCAACCCCGTGTTCCCCTAACTGCCTTCATGACAATGCTGACGCAATTCTGACGAAGGCTGACGCAATTCTGACGAAGGCAGAGTCGTCAACGCCATACCAAAATCTGTGGCGAAGTTTGCTCCGGAGCCCTGCTCTGCTGGCGATTGGTGCAGTGAAATTGTACCAGTATCTGCTCAGCCCGTGGCTCGGGCGGCGATGTCGCTTCTATCCTTCGTGTAGCCAATATTTCATTCTGTCCGTGCAGAAATTTGGGCTGATTCGAGGATTCTGCAAAGGCACGGCTCGGATCTGTCGTTGTCATCCGTGGCACCCGGGCGGTTATGATCCGCCTTAAGAAACGCCAATGTTTTCTAAGCCTGCGAGCGGCAGCGGGAAGATTTTTAAAAAGTGATCGGCGGACAACACCGTCCGCGGTACTATTGCCCAAATTGTCTTGAATGGCCCGGAAGATTGCCGTCATGATGCTGGCGTGCCTACAATGCACGTGGGGATGTTGCTCAATTTCAGGCCGAGTAACGATGTCTGACTATCGATCCGGAAACTTTGATGATTCATGGAGGCTTTGCCGCGGCCCGGCAAACTGGTTCACGTTTCGTTGCCCGGACGAGATCGATGTCCGACAAAACCAGACTCTGATTGAGCTGCGTTGGCGCAGCGAAGACTCTGCTTCATCCCGCAATGCTGACGGTGCCTCTGAGCCTGTCGCTCCGGATTCGCCGTCTCGCGTTGTGCTCTCCATGGTCACCTGGTGGGACGACGCAGAAACCGATGCGACCCGCCGACCATCTCCTGATCTTGGCCTCCTGTTTCCGCAGGTCTCCGCACTGCATCCGGAGCCTTCTCTGAAAATCAAATCCACGAATGAAGTCTGGAGCGGCATCTCACGGCGTCCTCGCACCGGTTGCTGGTTGTCGCGAGTCTTCGGACGCCGATCACAATACCAATGGCGATTATGGACCATTCGTAGTGGTCGCCTGACGATCGTGGCCACGGTGCAGTCTCCTGATCGTGAATTGCTGGATCCCGGTTTTATTTTGATCTGTGAACGAGTTCTTGCGACACTGGAAATTGCTGAGCAACCAGCGTGGCCGCCTGATGTCTTTTTGAAGCAGGTGATCGAGCTGGCTCGTCAGAACTTTCCACTCTTGCAGACATCAGTGTCACGAGGATTCTCGTTGCGGCTCGGACATTCGGAAATCGGCCTTTCCAATTTCTATCGTATGTATCTGCAGCAGCCAGAACAGTTCCGTCGGATTGTTCTACCTGGCTTGACGACGCTGGTCAGACTTCAGGAACTAAGCCCGGAGCAGTTGGTGCCAGCTCTGCATGAAGTTCGCGACCATATTCTGCCGATGCTGTCCGCGGATGAAGATTCACGGAATGAGGAACGTGTTCGGATGCCATGGGTCGGTGGCCTGTCGGTGGGTTACGTGGTTGATGAAGATGATTCTTATCGCTTCATTCAGCCGCAAATGCTGGAAACGTGGGACCTGTCGCTGGATGAACTGCATGACTTGGCGATCGCCAACTTGCGGCAGTACGCCGAGGAAAATCCGCTGGAAGTGACGATGCTGGGAGACGACGCGCATCCGAGAATGTTAATGCCAGTCAGACCTGATGCTTATAACTGCTCACGCATTCTGGACCCCGGATTCCATGGGCGGCTAAGAGATCTCTTTGGACCGGAATTAATTGTGGGTGTGCCTAACCGTGATTTCTTTATTGCTGTCTCCATGAAAGACGCTGCTTTGATTGATCAGGTACGAAGCCGCGTCAATCAGGACTTTGCCACCATGCATCATCCGCTGACAAAACGACTGCTGGTCGTTTCTGCGGACGGAGTCAGTGAGTACTGTGAAGGCTGACGACTTGGGATTGTCCGAACTGCGACTGGTGTTTATCGGCGGTGGTTCAGGCGGTCATCTTTTTCCAGCGATCGCGGTCTGCGAAGCCTTGCTCCGCCTGCACGAGAACGTACGTCTGTTGTTTCTCACCAGTCGCCGCGCCGTCGACGCACAAATCCTGCAGAAGAGCGGTCTTGATCAGAGTTTGTTCCGAGTGATCCCCTATGCATCCATGCCCGGTCGAAGTGGGCGACTGGGCCAACTTCTGACGCTGCCGGGAGTCATCCGTTCGTTTCGAATTGGCAAAAGAGAACTCCGGGAGTTTAAGCCGCATGTGGCAATCGGCGTTGGCGCTGCAGCCAGTGTTCCGGGAATCATCGCGGCTTCGCGAATGAAAATTCCTGTGGTGCTCATGGAACAGAACACCGTCCCCGGCAAAGCAACGCGTCTGCTGGCTCCTCGAGCGGCTGTGACTCTGGCCGGGCTTCCCTTCGAATCGACTCACCAGTCCACATGGCCCGGTGCGGTGGAGATCACAGGAACGCCCGTGCGAACCAGCATTGCTGAACTTTGCAATCGAACTGAAGCCCCGGTGCTGAAACGCCAGCGACTATTGATCCTCGGCGGCAGTCAGGGGTCATCCTCGGTGAATCGGTTGGTGCTGGAAGCTCTCGCCGATGAACGCTGCGTGCCCTCTGACTGGGAAATTATTCACCAGACCGGAGTAGCCCAGGTGACGCAGGTTGCAGCCGAGTACGCTCGACGAGGACGAACGGCGATAGTGCTTTCGTTCCTGCCGAATCTCCCGGAGCTGCTTGCTTCTTCAACGGTCGTGATCAGTCGCGGCGGCGCGGGGACTCTGCAGGAACTCGCCTGCGCAGGACTTCCATCCATCCTGATTCCGTTCAGTCACGCGGCATCCAATCATCAGTATGCCAATGCGGAGTTTCTTCAGCGTGCCGAAGCTGCCAGGGTGGTCGATGAAACGGACGCCGACGCCGGCCGGAGTCTGCGACGCCAGTTAAACGAACTGATCGGGACCTCTGAAGTCCGCCATGCCCTTCACGTCAGCATTCGTCAATTCGCAAGACCCGAAGCTGCCATCATTTCGGCCAGAAGAATCCTGGATCTGTGTCGACCGTAAAGAAGTGACGGGGCTCAATCAAACTTCGGACAAGGTTACCAACGCACATCAGGCAATAATTTCATGCGCGACATTGCCGTAAACATCCGTCAGACGGAAGTCGCGGCCCGAATAGCGGTATGTTAGTTCCTCGTGATTGATCCCCATTTGATGCAGAATCGTGGCATGCAGATCGTGAACGCTCATCCGTTTGTCGATGGCCTTGATGCCCAGATCATCTGTGGCTCCGTAAGTCATGCCGCCGCGAATGCCACCACCAGCCAGCCACATACTAAATCCCGTCGCGTGGTGATTACGGCCCTTGTCGCCCTGAGCCGTCGGAGTTCTGCCGAATTCTCCACCCCAGATAATCAGCGTCTCATCGAACAATCCGCGAGCCTTCAGGTCACGAATCAAAGCGGCGATCGGCTGATCGCTCTTCAAAGCATCTCGCCGATGATCCATGATGTCGCCGTGAGCATCCCATGGCTGTCCACTGCCATAGAACACCTGCACCATCCGCACGCCACGTTCCACCATCCGACGAGCAATCAGGCAGCCATCGGCAAATTCACCACTGCCATAATCTTTTCGAGTCGTTTCGGATTCACGTCCAATATCAAAAGCTTCCTGAGCTTCGGACTGCATCCGATACGCGATTTCCAGCGACTGAATGCGAGCTTCCAGCTGAGTATCCTGCGGGCGTTGTTCCAGATGCTTCTGATTCATCTGCTGCATCAGATCCAGCAAGCGACGCTGCGATGACGAGGTGACGCCGGTATTCTTGAGATGCCCGATCACTTTGGCTGGATCGATGTTGCCGTTGTTGACATGCGTGCCCTGAAAAATCCCGGGCAGAAAACTGTTGGACCACAATGCCGGGCCAACGACGGGCTTCCCCGGACACAGCACAACGAATCCCGGCAGATTTTGATTCTCGGTGCCGAGCCCATAAGTCAGCCATGATCCCAGTGACGGACGAATCGGCTGTTGATTGCCCGAGTTCATCATGAACAATCCCGGTTCATGATTCGGAGTGCTCGTGTACATCGATCGCACAACACAGATGTCGTCGATGCATTCTCCCACGTGAGGATACAGCTCGCTGACTTCGATGCCGCTCTGTCCCATCTTTTTGAACACGAACGGCGATGGCATAAAGTTGCCGCCCGGCCCCGGCTTCCCGGCCTGCTTCACCAGTTCCGGCTTGGGATCAAACGTGTCGACATGCGACGGACCGCCATTCATGAACAGGAAGATCACATGCTTCGCTTTGGCAGCAAAGTGCGACGACTTGGGTGTCAGAGGATTAGTCGGCGACTGCTCGCCCGCACAAACGCCGGCAAGTCCGAGCATGCCAAACCCGGCCGCGGTACGGCTCAGCATTTCACGACGCGAAGAAAATGCGCCGAAGGAATTCTGCAGCTGATTTGCCATGTTCGTCCCCTGCTGTCTCTGGAAGCCAAAACTGTCAGAAATCTGCCTGTCGACGGAGCGACAGGTCTACCGTACACCCGTCGCTCCGTCGACGGGACTCCTACAACGATCAATCCACGTACGCAAACTCATTTGTTCCCAGCATCGCAAGGCAGAACTGCTCCAGCGACGAAAGAGAATCCTCCGGAAATTTTTGTCCCTCAGTCAGAAACAACAACGCTGTCTTTTGTTCATCGTCGGTCGGCTTACGACCGTAGAGCAATCCGAAGACGCGTTCGATCCGAGTCGCATCGGTCTCCGCTTCTTTGGTCATGCGAGCCGCCAAGGCTTTCGACTGCCCGATCATAAATCCGCTGTTCAGCACGAACAATTGCTGCAACGGTACCGTCGTTACCGAGCGTTCGCCAGCCGTGATATTTGGATCCGGAAAGTCGAACAATCGCAGCAGATCGTTTAGTTGATGGCGACTGACATAGCCATACAACGTTCGTCGTCGATGATCGTCGTTCAATTGCGATGACGCGCCGCCGACTTGTCGATCCAATTGCCCCGAAACCGCCAGCACGGCATCACGCCAGGGTTCAACTTCCAGCCGTCGACGATTCATCTTCCAGAGATATCGATTGTCCGGATCGGTCTCCAGATTGGCCGGATTACCAACACTATTCTGCTGATATGTCGCCGACATCAGAATCGAACGATGCAACGACTTCAGCGACCAGTTGTTTTCCATCAAACTGACGGCCAGATAGTCCAACAACTCCGGATGGCTTGGACGTTCGCCGAGCTGCCCAAAATTGCTCAATGTTCGAACCAACCCGTAACCGAAATGCCCGGACCAGATGCGATTGGCGATCACACGAGCTGTCACCGGATTCTCACGAGACGCGATGGCATCGGCGAGATTTCTGCGACCACTCCCGGACGCTTCGAACGGGCGTCGTTCGCCCGATGTTAAGATCGCCGGGAAAGCTCGCGGAGCAACATCGCCTTTCTTCCGCGGATCTCCGGCCATGTAGATTTTTACATCGCGAGCCGCCCCTTCCGCCAAAGCATGAGCCATCGGGATGCGAATCGAATCAGCATGTGTTCGCAGCTCTTCATGTCGGGCCTTCATTTCAGCCAGCAACTTCGCTGACTCGCCTTCCAATAGCGGCTCGATCTGATCGGCGGCTAATCCCAGCACGCCTCGATCGTCAAACAGTTCCGACAACAATGTCGCATCGCGCTGAAGCTGTATTCGTTCCGCTTCCGGAATCTGATCCAGCGGAGTCGACTCGTCGGCCTTTGCCAACTCGGCGGCTGCCACGTTGTAAGTGAGTCTTGCGTTTGAAAACACGGCATGGTCACTGCTGATCGTGTTTTCGGTCTCCGAGATCTGAGCACCGGTTGCCACCAACGTCAGTGATCGAGCATCCTGCGGAATGGTTACTTCAAAGGAAACAAACTTGCCGTCCGCTTCGATCGCTGGTGACATTTCGCCGGCAAAAGAATACACCGCATCGTTCTCTTCTAACGGTGCTTGCTTTCCGTCAAGAGTGGCCGAGATGATGGAATCAAACTCGCTGGGTTTTGACTGCGGCTTTGAAACAATCACCGCCAGATGCACGCTGGCGTTACTTCCAAGTGAATCATCATTGATCCCGGCGCGATCAACACGGAACACCATGGTCTCCGACGCATGGATCAGACCTGCTCGACGAATCTCATTCAGATCAAAGGTGATCAGTGCATTGGCATGCATGCCGATTCCCTGTTCCGTCCGACCAATCCCGGCACTGCAGCGCTGGCCTAGTGTCTGAATACCGCCTTCGCTGGACCAGCCATCATTGATCACATCGCCGTGACTGCGTGAATCACTGCCGATCGAACGGAAATCGAAGCGAACTCCAGAAGCGATCTCGGCAGTGCCTCCCCATCCCTGGAGCACTCGATCCACGCCCAGACTGCCGCCGCTTGCTTTGGCTCGAAACGGATCTGTGCCCAGGGCCGAGGTCAGTAACGATCCCTTCTTGTCATCGAACAAGTTACCCAGCGGAACAACACCCGGTTCCACGGCCGTTCGATCCTCTGCGGCCACGAATGCATAATTATCGCCGAACTGTTTCCGCAGTGATTCACGACGAGCGATCAGCTTCTCTGCTTGTTGCTGCAAATGCTGCCCGATCTCCGTCAGCCGCAGTTTCGCCTGTTCAGGATCCGTCGGTTGTGATTTCTGAAATGCTCGCCATTCTTCAAGATAAGGGCGGTCCGAAGCAACGGCGCCCGAGCCAGCTTCTTCCCTAAGCCATGCCACCCAGCGCTGAAGCAGTTCCTGATTGAGCTTCGTCTCTTTGGCGGTATTCTCGATCAGCTTCTTTCGATCATTGTCAGATGAACTCAGCACTTTCCACGCGGCCTGAAGATAGTTGGGAATCTCAGCCGTTAGCTTCAGTCGAGCAGCTGGAGCCTGAGTCGCCAGCAGAGTATCGATCTCCAGTTGCTTCTCCTGAATCGCTCGATCCGCCACGCCTCTGGCGGCAACGACCTCTTCCGAAACCGCTGGCAGCTCACGGTATTCAGAGCTCGCGAAGACGCCGGCGAGTCCATAGTAGTCAGCCGTCGAGAATGGATCGTACTTGTGATCGTGACATCGCGCACAGGAGACTGTCATCGCCTGAGTGCCTCGCATCAGCGTATCGATGCGATCATCCCATTCATCCGCCTGAGCTTTCTCCTGTTCACCGTTGTCCTGATAATAAACCGGTCCCAACGCGAAGAGCCCAAGTGCCGCGCGATGACGATGCGGTTCATCAACAGCAATCTGATCACCGGCAATCTGCAACTTCAGAAATGTGTCGTACGGCATGTCATCGTTCAGAGCCTGCACAACCCAGTCGCGGTACAGATAACCCTGAGGATACATGCGAGCTTGAAACGTGTGAGCCTGGTCTTCAGCATAGCGAGCCAAGTCCAGCCAATAGCGTCCCCAGCGTTCACCGTAATGCGGCGATGCGAGTAGCTCGTTGACAACCTTCTCCCACGCATCCGGAGAATTGTCATTGATGAACGCTTCGACGACGGCTGGCTCCGGAGGCAGTCCGATGAGATCGAAGTAAACTCGACGAATCAAAGTTCTTCGATCGGCCTGAGCGGATGGCTTCAGGTTTCGCTTTTCCAATTCATGCAGAACAAAGCGGTCGATGTCAGAATGAGCCCACGCCTGATTCTGTACGGTCGGGACTTCGGATTTCACTGGCGGCCTGAAGGCCCAGAACTCTAGCCCTTTCTGGTAGTCAATTCCGATCGCCTTGGGAGCCACTGGTTCCGTTCGAGGATCCGGTGCTCCCATTTGAATCCAGCGTTCAAAGTCAGCGATGACTGCCTCGGGAAGTTTTCCCTTCGGCGGCATCTCATAACCTTCATATCGCAAGGCCTGCAACAGCACGCTTTCATTCGGTTTGCTGGGCACAAGAGCTGGCCCCGAATCTCCACCGGACATCAGCGTGTCACGAAGGTCCAGCCGCAAGCCACCTTTCGGAGTCGCGTTGGTGCCCGAATGACATTCATAGCACTGTTCGATCAGGACCGGGCGAATCTTCGTCTCGAAGAACTCCAGTTGCTCAGCGGTTGGGGAGGCACTCGCGGTCAAATCTTCGGCCGCTTGAAGCTGCTGGAAAACGATAGTGACCGTTCCTGCCATCAGGATCGCCAACATGCGAAGCACAGCGCATTTCATGATTGATTCGGCCTGCGGCGGGGAAAAAAAATGAACAGCAGGGTTCCAGGAGGGATTATCGGGGCTCTGGAGTTTAGCACGAACAGAACCGGAAATGCGAACAGTTTCCGGCCTGAAGTGCTCAGAGATATGCCTTCTGGTGCGAATATTCACGCGAGAACGGAGCAGTCTGGATGCGTGTTGGCCAATGGGTCTATTGGCCGATGGGCGCTAGCCCCGGTTGCCCCTGCATTTCCGGGGAAACAACCGGGGCTAGCGCTGGGGTGTTCAATACAGGGTATTGACTCAAAGTTGGGATTGAGCCAGTTTTGTTCCCCACGATGTTCACGGCCTGAAAGGCCAAAACATGTCAGCCCGGGGCATCGCCCCGGGTGAACGAAATCCAGAAGCACAAGAGCCCTGAAAGGGCGGCACATGGCGGCATCGCGTAGTTTGTATCGCCCTTTCAGGGCTGGTTTAGGTCAATCGCAAAATCCTTGGGCGTTGCCCAAGGCTGACTTGTTGGGCCCCGTTGGGGCAAACCACAGCGGAACAAATCAAGCATCAATCATCTTCCCTCGATCGGCTGGTCAATTTCAAGTTTTTAACAGCCCGGGCTAGCGCCCATCGGCTGATTGAACCAACAACTGGCTCGCGCCGTTCCGCGTGAAGCTCAGCAACCACATGAGGCAACAGAAGCGCGCATAAAAAAGCCACCCGGAATAAACCGGGTGGCGAGTGAGAATCCTGTTCGCTGAAAGACTAACCCAGCGGGTCCGGATAGCGGAACGTTTTGCCTTCGAAATTGCGAAGCAGCAAGTCATCACCATCTCGGCCAATGACAGTGTCTGGTTGCAACGGAATTTTTCCGCCGCCGCCGGGAGCATCGATCACGTAAGTCGGCACGGCATACCCCGTCGTGAATCCTCGCAGGCCCTGAATGATTTCAAGACCCTTGGAAACCGGCGTGCGAAAATGCGACGAACCGCTGATCGGATCGCACTGATAAAGGTAATACGGGCGAACACGCATCAGCAACAGCTTGTGAACCAGTTGCTGCATGATGGACACTTCATCGTTGACGCCTTTCAGCAACACCGTCTGTGAGCCCAGCGGGATACCGGCGTCGACCAGGCGAGTGCAAGCCTGCTTCGCTTCCGGAGTGCATTCTTCCGGATGCAGAAAATGAACGCTCATCCAGATCGGATGATACTTGCGGAGCATATTGCATAGCTCCGGAGTGATCCGCTGAGGAAGCACGGCCGGCATTTTTGTGCCGATGCGAATAAACTCAAGATGCGGGATAGCTCGCAATCGTCCCAGAATCCAATCCAGCTTCTCATCACTGAGCGCCAGCGGATCGCCGCCGGAAATGAGTACGTCGCGAACCTGCGTCGCCTCTTCAAGATAATGGAATATGGCTTCCAGTCGCTGCACGTTCGGCTGAATTTCGCCGTGCCCGACGACTCGTGATCGAGTGCAATAGCGGCAGTAGGTTGAGCAGAAATCCAGCGGCAGCAGGAGGACTCGATCGGGATAACGATGAACCAAACCTGGGACCGGACTATGACCATCTTCGCCCAGCGGGTCATCGGCTTCGCCCGCCGTGCGAACGAATTCACGCGTTGTTGGGACGACAGTTTTGCGCAACGCCTGGAGCGGGTTCTCTGGGTCCAGAAGACTCATGTAATACGGCGTCACAGCGGTCGGCAGCAATGTTCCGCCGTCGGACAGCACGTCTCGTTCTTCGAAGGAAAGATCCAGCATCTTCTCGAACTGTTCGAGCGTCTTGACTCGATGGCGAGACTGCCAGCGCCAATCGTCCCAATCAGCGTCGGATGTGTCGGGGAAGAATCGTTCGCGATATTGAACGGTAAGAGGATTCTCAACACGCGGTGAGTTTCCCGCGACATGAGCAGAGTCAACTCGAACCCCGTTGCGGCCAGCGATGTTCGCCGACTCATTGCTGATGTTTGTGGACGAAGCCACCACTGAACTCGTTGAAGATGGTGCCATTCCGACTCGGTTTCGCAGAGCCGTTGCCGAAGACTGAGTTCTGGCCTGAGTGAGAATTGAGCCACCGCTGGTGCGATCCAATTGTTGAATCGCGGGGGCTTCTGAAATAGACAGAACAGGGAGTAGACCCGATCCCGGGGGCTCGTCCTGTTCTGTTACGGCCGACGGAGGTTCTGAACACTCACAACCGCCGTGCGATGATTCTTCCATCGACAAAGATCTCCATGAGAACTATGTCTCTGCAACAACCTCCATGTTGTAATCCCGCGGATGTGCTTTCAGTCAATCAGATCGGGATCAAAGAGGGGCAGACAACATTCCTGAAGTCGGCAGACTCTCATCAGTCCGGCCGACTCCATCCCGGGCTGATGTTCAAACAGATTGAAATGAGTCTCTTCCTGAAGGACCGTGCTCTTTCAGCACGATATTCAGGGCGAGGGAAACAGGCCAGTTGGCCGAACCCCTCTTCACCTCCACGCAAAATCACCTGTCTTAAACATAGTTTGTGCGCGGCGTTATATCTCCAGCCCATTTCATTTCAATAGACCAGTCACTGCAGTTTTCTGGAAACAAAGAAAATTGATCTGCCACCAAGCGGTGACTTTGTTGGCACCGTCGCCGCTTCGGCTTTCGCGGAGACAGTAGCAGCCAGGACGGGCAAGGCCTGAACTCCCAATACATCGCTAACGGTCCGCATTGGAATCACTCCCGCCGGCATGATAAGCTTGTCCCGAGGTGAGTCGCTCCGGGAATTCTGCAAGCAGCCGGAATGACTGACTTTACGGCGTGCTCCGGATCATGCAATTTCGGTCGGCAGTTCCGTGAGTAAACTGTTGTTCTCAAGGGGAAGTCTGGCGTGCCGCGTCGATCCGGAAAGAAAAAACCTTCACATAAGCCGTCGCGGTACATCGCCCCGGCCAGGAATAACGACAGCGACACGCCGTCGCCACGGGAGGTCATTCGTGAGCTGATGACCAACAAGCCCGGTGCCGTCGGTTTTTTGCTGAGCCTGCTGCAGCTGGCGGGGCATACGACCTGGATTGGTTTGGTTTGGTACCTGAGTGTGACTGGTAAAGCCGAGAAGCTGGATGCCAGCTCGCCGTTATCGTGGCTTGTCGTCGGAATTCTGGGGCTGAGCCTGCTGCTGACTGCGGTCGCCCTGTTTGTTTGTCTTTACTACGGCCTGCGACGAACGCCCAGATTGTTGGCCATCATCGGATTCTGCCTGTCGTTTTTCGTCGGCGTCATGGCGTCGGGCGTCGTCTTTATGCAGGGGCTCCGGGCTATGGCGGGCTGAGTTCCGTCGTTTTGCTACGAAACTCCCTCGGTGGAGCGATAAATTGGTAGCGGGCCAAAACCAGACCTAATTCTGCAACTTGCCAAACAAATCTGCGTGGTCAGCGAATCAGTTGCGACACTCGGAAAAGATCTTTTGCTCTGATGAAAGTTGCGACATGTCAGTTGAGTATTCCAAAAGCCTGCGACTTGCTCTGATCTTTCTTGCCGCCGTCTGGGGACACTCGCTTTGGACATGCTCATGCCTGTCACAGGAAGCTGCTCCGGCTTCCAAAATGAAACTCGACGGGCGAATTGCGGACCAGCCGATCGTTGTTGGGTATGCCAGAAATGTCGGCCCGACTCGAACCATGGAGTACATGAAGGGACTGACGGAACGCCTTGAGATCGGCAAGTCAATCCGCGAGGGCATTCAGAATCAGGAGGAACAGGAACGAATCAAAAGTACCACGGGAAACGTAGAAGAACCGCTGTATGGTTTCGCTGGCTATATGGTTCAGAGCCTGATCCCGTCCTATGAGACACTCAGTTTCCAGCAAGTTGCCGACGAAGACGACGCACGACGAATTGCGAATGCTCGCAAGGCACAGTGGGGCGATCAGGGCTCGTTGGAGGATCTCGGCAATGGGTGTTTCAAAGTTCAATATCGAAGTGAAAGCACCTACGAACTGCCGCCAGGGGCCGATGAAAAACAGTACACCAACAATAATCCGCAACAGCCGCGTGGTTATGAGTTCTCGCAGCAGATCGTCGAAAAAGACGGCGTGAAGATGGTTCAACATCGGCAGGTGATTACCAACCTGTTTCGTTACCACGACACCATGCTTTATGAGGCGGGGTTTGAAGACCTGTTTACAATGGAGTTGCCCACTGCCGAAGGTATTCGGAGTGCGATTGACGGTTCGACGGATGTTGGCTTCAAAGCGTATCTCGACAGGATTCCCCTGGGCATGCGTCAACTTGGCTGGAGCATGCTGTCGGCCGCTGCGGGAAGTCAGTTGCAGCAGCGTGATGACGAATCCGACACCGCCTACAACATGCGTCGATCGAGTGGTGACTTGGTTCTGGCGTTAATTCAGTCCGTGATGTTCGATGTCGATTCGGCGGACGGCTGGGCACGATTTGCGAATGCCGAAGATGGTTCTCTCCGAGGTCAATTGCGAGTTCGCGCACGAAGCAACAGTCAGCTTGGCGGACGATTGCTGGAGGCCGCTGGCAGCAGCCGCTTTGCTCCGATTCTCAGTGATGACGCCGCGGCTACTTTTCATCTGTGCGTGAAACTGCCTGAGGATGCTCCCAATGCATTACTGGCTACCGCGAAATGGTCCACGGAAACCATGGGAAAGGAATTCAGTGCAGATCCCCAAATGGTGGCCGCAGGGGAAATGATGGCCGGAGTGCTCACCGGGATCTCCGAGCATCGCAATCTGGAACTGCTGATGAAAGCTGGCTGGACGAAAGCGTCCGACGGAGTCCTCTACGGTGGCTTGCAGCTGAACGAGAATCCGGAACTGCTGAAGAATATTCACTACGTTTTGTTGCATCTGCCCAATGCCGATGAAGCGATCGAAAAGATGATGACTCTGGAAGATCGTCAGGGGCTGCAGGTCATTGTGTTCCGCTTCCCTGACGACGTTGTTGATGGAATGCGTCAGGCCATCGGGGCCAACATCACGCATATTTATGTGGCTCATCAAAACTCATGCTTGTGGTACGCAGCCGGAACAGAAAACGCCGTCGAGATCATCCGCCAGTCGGTTGAGCGATGCACTCAGAATACTCGCGCCGCGCGAACTCCTCTGCTCAGTGGTCGGCTCGATATGGAACGCTGGCTCGGATATCCACAGGATGATCCCGCTAAGATTACGTCCATGCTGCATTGGCTGGATGAGAACGCCTATTGGTTTCCTCCGACTCCGATGATGGCGTTTGCTGCTGCAACTTTCACTGGGAGAAGCTGTCGCCAACTACATGGTGGCCCGCATGATCGATGGGCAGGAAACTCTGATGCAGGAGCAACAGAAAGAAACGAAAAAGATGCAGGAGGAACAAGTAGAGGCATTAAAAGAAGCTGCGGATAAACTTCAGGCGCCACCGTTGCCAAAACCCGCGGCGAGCAAATAACCGAAATCAGTCCGGTATTGCTTGGCGTCGCAGGCACTTCAGTCCCATGTCCCGGGCCGGGTGGCTGCACTTTCTTGGGGAGCCGCACTGCTTGCCGGCGTGAATTTCTGATACTTCCACAGCATCAAAGGTTGAGCGTTGAGGTGCTGCTGCCGAATTGATCCGTTTCGATCTCCATCTTCTGCAGCAATGACACAAAGAGATTGCTCAGCGGAGTATTGTTTTCACGATCAAAGGCAACATGCTGGCCATGTTTGAATCCACCGCCAGCCAACAGGATCGGGAGGTTCGTGTTGTCATGCGTGTTTGAATCTCCCATGTTGCTGCCAAACAGGATCGATGTTCGATCCAGCAATCGTTCTCCGTGCTCGTTGACTCCGCCAAGCCCGGCGATAAGTTTTCCCAGCAGCAACATTTGCTGGCGATCGACATCCTGAAGCTGCCGCAGCTTTTCTTCAGCCTGTCCGTGATGGCTGAGATTATGATAACCGTCGGTCGTGTTCTGCTGATCGCTCAACGTAAAGACCGGCGTTGCGAATGCATCCACCATCAGTGTGACGATTCGCGTTGCGTCTACCTCGAAAGCCAGTTGAGCCATTGACAGCATCAGCTCGAAGCGAGGAATCAACAGTTTGACGTCAGCGATCTCCTGAGGAGCCTCACGATTCGTTGTCGGGCGTGGACGAATCTCCCATTCTCGCGCGGCCTCAAGCCGATGCTCGACATCGCGGACAGAAGAAAAGTATTGATCCATCCGCTGTCGATCATTGGCACCAAGACGACG
>CAIXQV010000946.1 GCA_903921605.1 uncultured Planctomycetaceae bacterium
CGTGGGAACTCAGACCGGCGACAACTTCCGCAGCTATGTCTATCGCCCCGCGCAGGATCGCATCGCACTGCAGCATACCGGGCTGGTGCTGCCTCCGATTTCCATCGAAGAACGATTGCTCGATCTGAATGACGATGGCACGCCGGAGTACATTCAGAGTGGCGGAGAAACGTTGATCGCGAAATACGCTCCGGTTGTGTTTCAGCAACCTGAAAATTCAACGATGGTTCAGGTCACGGTCGACCGAGGAATTGATATCGGCCAGAACTTCGGATCACTCTTTGAAGTACAGAGCGAAGACGCTTCCATCACCATCGGAGCCGGATTTCAGAACGGTTACAATACTCGCTATCGAGCCGATCGGCATGCGATTCAGTTCTATGTTCGTTCCACGCAGAGCGATCAGAACGTTGATGTGGAATTGCTGCCACGGCCGAACGATCTCTGTGGAACCTATCTCTACACTCGCGATGATGTCGTGTATTCGACCTATGGCGGCGTTAGAGCATGGGACCCGGCCGCGAAACAGTGGCAGGCCGTTCCGGAAGTGGGCGGAACCGAAGAGACCATGCGAGTCGGTTCGGGGCTGCTGACATTTGGCGACAGCACCGTTCATTATGATGGTCGCACAATTCTGGATAAGCCCGCCAGCGGCAGTTACCAGTTGTTCTTTTACGCTGATGGGTATTTGTGTTTCTATCATGTTGATCGCCGTGATCGTGCCTATCGCTCATACGTGAGTGACGAGGATGGCTTCAGCAAGCTGTATGCCTGCCCGTGGACTTCGGACCAGTTGGACGTCGATCTTTCAAAAGCCAGCGTTCTGACATTGCCGGTTGTTGGCGAAACGACATTTGCCTGGGGTCAGTTTCGCAAACAGATCGTGACGGGCTCCAACATCGGCGGCTTCTACATTCTGGAAAACGGCAAGTGGCGCATACTGCTGCAGCCCAATATCAGCGTCAGCTATCAGTTGTACTCCTCAATCTCGTTTTACGATCGGTTATTGACGGGACAGTACCCGACTGGCCGACTATTTCAGTACGACGGAGCAACGATTAGCGATCGCGCGGGCTGGCCCCCGCTGCTGGAAGGTGTCACCGGCAGTTCGCGCGAGGCGCAGACCACGGCCATTTGCGGTGGTGAGATGTTCGTGGGAGTCTGGCCGTGGGGCGAAGTCTGGCATTACAACCCGGATCATGAGCGATGGCGTTTTCAGCAGCGGATGTTCTCTCATCCGGAGTTGTCGAAGGAGATCGTGCATCCCTACGATGTGGAGAATCGTGAGCATGACATCAGCAATCTCTGGGGGCAGCGGATTACAAGCCTTGTCACGAGCGGCGACAGTCTGTTTGTTTCCACGTCGGCCAAGTATCCGTGTGAATGGAATGCAGACACGTTTCCGTTTCTGGCGGACGACAAATGGAAGTCCTACGGTTCTGTGTATCGCATGAAGATCCCCGGTCATCTGGGCGCGAAGGCGGACTGGAAGTCTGGTGCGACCGTCTTTGAGTTTACCCTGTCCGGACGTGAAATGACGATTTCACAGGACGGAAAGCGGATCGGATCGACGGCAATTTCCGGTGCATTAGCCAAAAAGCTTGAACAGCAGCCAAAGCTTAAGCCTGTCCGTTGGGGAGTTGGAATCTATGGAGGCTTCAACGGCCTTCGGATTGACGGTAAGCTTGTGCCGTAAGTCTTGTTCAGAAATTTGGAACAGCGACCCACATCTTTCAACGAATGATGAATCGTCATGCATCAACCTTCGTCTTCTCTGCGGCC
>CAIXQV010000947.1 GCA_903921605.1 uncultured Planctomycetaceae bacterium
GCTGGCGTGCCCGGCACCCAGCAGGATGTGCTGAAGCCTGTCGTCGGCACAACCCACGAGATATCTCCCACATCCGTCGAACCCTTGCCGATCGTTCCATCAACGTCTTCGACTCGACTCACAGTTTCCAACGAAACGGGTTCAGAAAGATGCTGCTGCAGACGCGCGGCAAACTGCCGTTCTTCTTCGTTGTAGGACAAATCATTCAGCTCAGCCAGGCGGCGACGAGCCATATTCGATAGTGTTTGATTCGGCAGGATTTCTCGAATTCCCCCTTCGTAGCGAATCGTCAACTCAGTCTCAGTCGCTAACGCTCCGGCTTTTGCGCATAGCTCCAGTCGTGAATACAGCGGCTTCAGAAACTTCGCTTCAGGATGCCGAATGTAGTAGTAAACTTCAGCAAAGGCCGGCACCACGTTCGGCGCATCGCCACCACTGGTAATGACATGATGAATGCGAGTTTCTTCAGGAGTATGTTCGCGCATCAGTTCGGCCGCATGATTGGTCAGTTCAACAGCATCCAATGCAGAACGTCCCTGTTCCGGCGATCCGGCCGCGTGAGCCGTTCGGCCACGAAACTGAAACTTCACGGCGACTCGAGCAAGGCTCGAACGATCTCCGGCGGATGTCTTGCTGGACGGATGCCAGTGCATGACCGCGTCGCAATCTTTGAAGAGTCCGGCTTCGACCATAAACACTTTGGCACTGCCGCCTTCTTCCGCCGGGCATCCGTAAAATCGCACCGTGCCGTTGAGCGTGCCCGCTTTAATCTGCTCGGCGATCGCAATCGTGGCCGATAAGGATGCCGAGCCAAACAGATGATGACCGCAGCCGTGCCCAAAGGAATTGCCATCATCGCGCGAAAGCGGCTCCGGCACCGCCTGCTGTGAAAGGCCTGGCAACGCATCGAACTCGCCAAGGATTCCAATCACAGGCGTGCCCGAACCGAACTCGGCCGTAAACGCCGTCGGGATTTCCGCAACTCCACGAGTGACTTTCAGGCCCGCCGCTTCAGCCGCGTCAGCCAGCAATGCGGACGAAATAGTTTCCTGATAACCGGGCTCCGCTGCCAGCCAGATCTTTTGAGCAATCTGCCATGTCACGTCGCGGCGATTATCAACCGACTTTAATGCTCCATCAATCGCGGGATCTGATTCCTGAGCGATCGCCAGAGAAGAAGTCAGCAGCAGGAGAACGAGGGCTCTCCAAAATAGAATTTTCGTCTTGTGACTGGCGCCGTCGCGAGTTTCTGAAACCAACGCTGAGCTTAGCAACAACATTGAGAACCGATACATTTAAGAATACTCACGGTGATTGATGGAGCCGGGAATTCCCGTCGGCGGAGCGACGGGCGAACGATACACCCGTCGCTCCGCCGACGGGAGGTCTTCTGGGAATTTGCTTACAGTTCTTCAAGCGGTTTTAGCCCTGTCCGAGGGCAAAGTGGCAGCAAACCACACTCGGTACATTTCGGGCGGCGAGCGATACAGGTTCGTCGTCCATGATGAATCAGACGATGAGAAAACTCGATCCATTCCGACTTCGGGATAAACGCCATCAGATCGCGTTCGATAATCTCCGGGTTCTCTGATGACGTCAGACCCAGAAGATTCGTCAGGCGCTTGACATGCGTATCAACAACGATCCCGGAGGGAATTCCAAACCAGGTTCCCAGGACAACGCTGGCGGTTTTTCGGCCGACTCCTGGCAGCGTAATGAGTTCTTCAATGTCCTGCGGGATTTCTCCATGGAAACGTTCTACAAGCGCCTGCGCCATCCCACGAATGTTGGCGGCTTTGTTTCGAAAGAAACCGAGCGGCTTAACAATCCGTTCCACGTCTTCCTGTGTGGCTTTTGCTAATGAGTCGGCGTAGGGATAAAGTCTAAACAACTCCGGAGTCGCCTGATTTACTCGCTCATCAGTGCATTGTGCCGACAGAATTGTCGCGACGAGCAACTGAAAAGCGGATTCATGATTCAACGCGCATTCGGCCTGAGGGAACAGCGTTTTCAAACTCGCGATGACCGACTTCGCTCGCTTACGACGGATTGACAGCAGATCGTCAGGGTCTGCCGGCGCCGCCGCCGCTTTTGTTGATACGCTTTTCTTTTTAGCCACAGAAAGCTGATTCCCATTTCAAGTCGCGACCGCAACCGCCACGTCTGCGGCAGTCATTTGCAGAGGAATATCATACCAGCAGGCTGCTGCACAATTGACCCGCGATGATGTTGTCGAATTCCACAAATCCGTTGAGTCTATGGTGGACAGTCTTTTCGCATTCACCGCAAATTTGGTCCTTGCTGCATGCGTCCGAGGGATTCGATTGTTGGCTTTGGCCGATTTCGAGGGTAGTATTCACAAATGCCGAACCAAGTATCTTGGTTCGGCATGCCTGCCCGCCCCGAATTTCTCGCCTCATTACAAACGTCTGGTTTGATCCTATGCAACCAGTGCTTGTCACCATTTCCAGCGTCACTCTGTTGCTGACCTGCGGCTTCCATTTGAGCCTCTTCGCGGACGAAACACCGCCAGCGGAGAGTTCTGCAAATGCTGCCAACGTCCCCGTCGACTACGTTAAAGATGTCCGCCCAATCCTCCGCGCGAAATGTGCAATGTGCCACAACGAAGCGGAGCCCAGCGGAGGCCTGAGGCTTGATGGTGTTGCTCACGTTATGAAGGGCGGAGACAGTGGTCCTGCTCTGGTTGCAGGGAACAGTGCAGACAGCCGATTGATTCAGGCTGTAGTGCAGACTGGCGATTTGAAGATGCCGCCGCCCGAGGAAGGCAAGCCTCTTGAGGCTGCTCAGATCGAAATCCTCCGACGCTGGATCGATCAGGGAGCTAAGATTCCTGACGACGAAAACCAGATTACTCACTGGGCATTCTTGAAACCAGTTCGGCCCGCAGTGCCTCTTGTGGAAGGCTCAAGTTCTCTTCTCGTCGGCAATGAAGGTGGAGCAGGGGCCATCCATCCCATCGACGCCTTTGTTGCTCAACAGC
>CAIXQV010000948.1 GCA_903921605.1 uncultured Planctomycetaceae bacterium
CTGATAAATCAGCGTTGGTGGGCATCATTGGGCTGGGGTACGTTGGGCTGCCGCTGATCAGTGCGTTCACGAACGCGGGCTTCAAATGTATCGGTTTTGACGTAGACCCTGAAAAGGTCCGCTTGTTGAAAGCAGGCAAAAGCTACATCAAGCATATCTCGTCTGAACGAGTGGCCGACTGGATCAATCGAGGATCGCTTGATCCCACCAACGATATGTCGCGACTTGCAGAAGCCGATGCGTTGCTGATCTGCGTTCCAACGCCGTTGAATGCCAGTCGCGATCCGGATTTGCAGTACATCGAGTCAACCTCTGAATCAATTGCCTCTGTGCTTCGTCCGGGGCAATTAGTCGTACTGGAGAGCACCACCTATCCCACGACGACTCGCGATGTCATGGTGCCAATTCTCAATCGTAATCCTTCGGGCCTGGTCTGCGGAAAAGATGTCTTTGTCGCTTTCAGCCCGGAGCGAGAAGACCCGGGCAATCCGGATTACACTGCAGCAGGGATTCCGAAAGTTGTTGGCGGTATCGACAATAACAGCGGCGATCTTGCCTGTGCACTTTATGCTCATTCGATCGTCAAAGTCATTCGAGTTGACAATGCCGAGATCGCAGAAGCCTGCAAGATTCTGGAGAACACTTATCGAGCCGTAAACATAGCTTTGGTCAATGAACTAAAGATGCTGTTCGATCGGATGGGGATTGATGTCTGGAAAGTCGTCGACGCTGCTAAAACAAAGCCGTTTGGATTTCAGGCGTTTTATCCTGGACCCGGACTTGGTGGGCACTGTATTCCGATCGACCCGTTCTATCTCAGTTGGCTGGCACGCCTGCAAGGCATGAACACTCGCTTCATTGAGTTGGCTGGCGAAATCAATTCCGGCATGCCGCGATATGTGGTTGGGCGTCTGGCCGAGTTTTTGAATGAACAGTCTAAGCCGGTCAAGGGCAGCCGAATCTGCATTCTGGGTATGGCTTACAAAAAAGATGTGGATGATCCTCGCGAAAGTCCTTCGTTTGAATTGCTGGAATTGCTGATGGAGCGAGGAGCGTTGCTCAGCTACAGCGATCCGCATGTGCCTAAGCTGCCAAAGATGCGGCACTATCAGCATCTGCCTCCGTTGACCAGCAGTGATTTGACACCTGAGTTCCTCGCAGCGCAGGACTGTGTATTGATTTCGACGGATCATTCGGCCGTTGACTACAACTTCGTGGTCGAGAATTCTCGGATGGTGCTTGATACCCGAAACGCCACCAAGAATGTGACTGGCGGACGAGAAAAGATCTTTAAAGCCTGACAGATCCAGGCAGAGCACGTCTGCAGATTCTCCAACGCAGTGTCTGTTGCCGACAGAGTATGCCGTTGTCAACAATGGATTTCGTTTCGTACCGTTGATGGTCTTTGATTATCAGCGACAATCATGTCAAAGAAGCCTCGTTTATCCTTCGGGCGGCATAGATTGAGGCCGACTGCTCGCGGGCTGTATCATTCAGATCATTATCCCAGTCGGGGCCGCCTACAGAGTAATCCGTGGCTTAGCCAGCGTTCATTCTTTCCAGAATGACACATTAATCAGAGTGGGACTGCGAGTGGACTTTCATCGCCCTGAACCGAATGTCAACGCATGAATAATGGCGTGAACCTGCCGGTGATCCAGTCCTGCAACGATTGCGCGGCATGCTGCATGAGAACACCAATTCCGCCTTTTCAGCCCGGTGAAGAGGCAGCTCTGGGAGTTCCCGAGGAGCTGCTGCTGCCGGTTC
>CAIXQV010000949.1 GCA_903921605.1 uncultured Planctomycetaceae bacterium
GGTCAGGTCGAGCTCTACGCCAGCTTTCGCACGCTTGCCCTGCTGGCGGAAGTCGTCGTTAAAGTGTTCCGGGAACTGCCAGAAATGGCTGTGCACATCGATGATTGACATAGGCGGCTCTTACTGTTTTAAGAATTTACGACTCCTGACAAGACTGTAGCTGAACTCGTGGGAGTTCAGGAGCGTCTCCGAATTCTCACGAATCCGGCTACAGCTCTGCGGGCTCAACATTTTTGTAGATGAACGTCGACCACAGTAGGCCGGCAGTGCAGAGAACTCCCATGTTGATATAGAAAATGGGATCCCATTGATCGCGGCCGGTATAGCCCTGACTGCCCAACGAATCCGCGATGGCTCCGACGAGATACGTGGAGCTCATGGCTCCGAAGACGCCGACGGAATTCATCAGGCCGAACAATGCACCCACATGTTTTCCGCTGATGCCAATCGCATTGGACCACCACAAAGACTGAGTAGCCTGAGTTGCGAAACAGGACGCACCGGTGAAGAGCACGGCCATCCAGGCGTTGGAACACATCAGGCCACAGCCCAACAACACGGACGACAGAAAGAAGCTCGCCCCACCGTGAATGCGTTTTCTGCCAACTCCCTTCCCGGTCACGAACAGATCCAGCAGATAACCTCCGCACAGAGTTCCCGCGGCGGAACAAGCCAAAACCACTGACGACATCGCACCGGCTTCTGTGGCTCCGATGCCTCGACCTTCCTTTAGATAACTGGGAAACCAGTTGAAGTAGATGTAACTGTTGAACGAAGCGCAGGCCATGATCAAACTGAGAAACCAGATGCTGGGGTTCACAGAAACGAGGTTCCAGGGAATCGCGGAATGCACACTGCCCGCGGATGCACCACGGCCAATATGAGCGACCTCAGCGGCGTTGGCGGATTGATGTTCGGCCGGGTCATCTCGAAACCACGAATAGAATCCTGCGGCCCAGACTGCGCCGACGGAACCAAACGCCACGAACGTCCAGCGCCAGCCGATCCATTGGATTAAGACAGCCGCCAGAAACGGAGCGAGCGCTCCTCCGATTTGTGAAGCGGCCAGCAAAACTCCCTGCGCTCGACCTCGTTCATGATCCGGAAACCATCGCGCCATGACTCGAGCGACATTGGGGAACGCGCCTGCTTCGCCGGCCCCGAAGAGAAATCGAACCACGACCATCATCCACAGGCCGGTACATGCTCCGGTGATGGCCGTGAAGGCAGACCACCACAGTGAGATGCGAGTTAACACGCGGCGTGCGCCGAGCCGATCGCCCCAGCGGCCTGTGGGGATTTCAAACAAGCCATAAGCCAGTTGAAATGCCATCAGAAAATAGCTGGCTTCCGTATTGGTGATGTTGAGATCTGTTTTGATCGAATCCACGGCTGCCGAAATACAGATGCGATCAAGGTAAAGAATCCCCGAAAGCAGGCAGAGCACTCCCAGGACTTTGAATCGCGTGCGGCTGGCCACGGTACTGGAGTCGACCGGAAAGCTACCGGCCGCATCAAAGGCCTCGTAAGGATTGTGCTCGACCGGGATTCGCTCGTGTGAGTTTTCCTGCGATGGTGGCAAGATCTAGTCCTTCGCGGCAATATGTAGTGTGGTGTCTGCTCGCTCGCCAGTTTCCGGTGGGGGTGTTCATACTGGCATACAACCTGGCCGATCGCAAGGAATCCGCGAAAGTTGTTGACGATTGCCGTTGATCGCGGTAACCTGCGTGCCAGAAAACTTGTCTCGAGCTGTTGAAGAGGCTGTTGCGTTGGGAGATTCGGGAAACGAAAACTCCTGCGGAATGCCCTAGAGAACTGACTGGAATCGTTTAGAAAAGACGGCACTTTGCCGATCATTTAAACCATGAGTAACCTGCTGCTAACCCTGGGCCTTCTACTGCTTCCATCGTGAAGCCCGCCTCAGGTACGCATGCAGTCTGATAGACTTTACGAACCCTGAGGACTTCCTCAGGGTTTTTTTGTTGGCATGAGTTGACGGTTTGAATGCTCAGACCAAAACTCCTGCTTTGTTCCCTTTGACGACCTCCGCACGGAGAAAGCCCCATGACCGGCGACCAGATCATCATCTTCGACAC
>CAIXQV010000950.1 GCA_903921605.1 uncultured Planctomycetaceae bacterium
CGACATCCGCATCAGCATAAACCTGCCATTTCTCCTGATCGTTGACTGCTCCCGGGAATTTGACCTGATGCTGAAGTCCAAGTTCGCCAACCAACTCCTCCACAATTCTGCGATGACCTCCCTCGTCCGGCCCCGCAATCCATAATTCCCAGTCATCCCCTGCGTCCGCGTTCTTCCACGCTCTCACAAGTTCAAGCAATCCTTTCTTGGGATGAATTCGGGAAAGGAACAGCATCCTGCGAGGGCCAGACGAACGACGACGCACACTCATGCTGCCGGGAAATGAAATCCCGTTTGGTATCACAGCAATCGGTTGACGCAGCCCCAGTCTGCGAACGTCGTCAGCTTCGTCAGGACTTGTCACATGGAAAGCCGTTGCTGACCTCAGGTCAGCTCCCTGATAGGCATACCAGGCGAGCTTCTTTTTCCAACGCGCCCGATCAATTGACCATGACGACAGCATTCCCCTCGGACTCACAACCCGCGGCAATCCCGACGCCCGACAAAATGATGCAACAGCATGATTCGGAGCCAGCCATACCCCATGATCATGGACCACACACGAAGCCGCAGCCGCTCCAGTTTCCGCTACCGATCGCAGGCAGTTATGAAAACCGCGACCAGTCCATAGCCGCCCCCATCGCGGTGATTCGGCAACCAGATCTGTCTGCACAGGAGGATGAGGAAGATTGATCCGGGCTTCGGTATCCGTCGGCTTCGTTGTGATTAAATGCACATCATGCCTGAGGTCCGCCAACGCTTCGCAAAGCGCCGGAACACTTCGCGAAGTTCCACCATGATCCAGTCGAATACCACTGATAGTCTGAATAATCCGCAGAGAATCAATCCTTCATAAAGCCGAGTTCCGATCAGAAGATGCGACGTTTTCAACATGGCAAATCAGGAACTCCACCAACCAGCCGCCGAGTTTTGCTTAAACAGATGACGTCAATCCGATGGTCCTGATGAAATGATGAACAACAAAAAGGCACCACTTGCGATACCACGAGACAGGATCTACGACACTGGAACGTGAAATCGTCTCAAACGTCTCCATCCAGTCATTCTGGATCCAGGTTTCAAACGGAAATCGAAATCCCCGTTTCGGTTGCTCACGGATCCAGTGAGGAATCTCCGGAACAGCATCCAGCAGAATTTTCTTACCTCTGGCCAGTCGTAGCTCTGCTGGAATCATCGAGACCGAGTCCACCAGGACCTGATCAACGAAAGGCACTCGCAGTTCCAGTCCCCATTTCATACTCATCACATCACTGTCCCGCAGCAGTTGATTCCGCATGTATCCGGCGATTTCGCAGGCGCTGATCTGATCGGCCAGAGTGGGCTGAGCACTAACCAGCGACGACAATCCCGTCATGTCGGGATCCGGACTGAATTGCTGACCCGACAGTTGTCGCACCAGCAAAGTGGACTCATGCCCAGTGAAAAACCCCCGCATTGCTGACCACGCATCGACAACCGTACCTGTCGATCTCAGAAAATCGGCAATTCGTCCGCCTTTGGGTCCGCCACATTCTCTTGCCAGGTAACCACCGATGGCCGGCAAACCTGGAATTATGCGGAGTGTTCGGTGAATCTGCAGGAGTCGAGGGATCCTGTCAAAAGAAGGATAACCGGCAAACAACTCATCGCCACCAAGCCCCGAAAGCACGACCTTCATTCCGGATCGGTTCGCCAGCCGAGAAATGCAGAATGTATTGAAGCCATCATTGCTGGGCTGGTCCATGGATTCCAAATAATCAGCGATCAGTTGACGGCCTTCGGCGGCAGTTAATCGCCAATCGGTATGTCGGGCTCCAAAATGCCGGGCCGTTCTCTGCGCGAGATCTCCTTCATTCAATTCATTCTCGTCAAACGAGATACAATAGGTATGGAGATCCTTGTGTCCCAACGTGTGCGCGAGTGCCAGCAGGCACGTACTGTCGATTCCGCCACTCAGGAAGATCCCAACCGGCACATCGCTGATGAAATGCCGTTCGATCGAATTCAACAGCGCGGAGCGTACAGCGGAAACTGGATCAAGGTCTGATTTCTCACCACTCCCAAGCCGCAGGCTCCAATATTTCTGTGTCCGGATCTCGCCAGCTTTCCACGTCATCCAATGGCCCGCCTCCAACATCGAGACATTCGCCACCAGCGTTTCCGGCTCCGCTACAGATCCAAACCGGAAAAAATTGAACAGCGCCTGAGGATTGAGTGACACTTCGCCAATCTCAGCCTTCAGGAGGGCACGTAATTCTGAAGCGAATGCGATCCGGCCGCTGCAGTTCCAGATATACAGTGGCTTGATTCCCAAAGGATCACGAGCCATGAACAGAGATTTGTGCAACGAGTCCCAAATGGCAAAAGCAAACATCCCCTGCAGTCGGCCCACACAAGATGCCCCCTCGTGGTCATACAGTTGCAGGATAACTTCAGTGTCTGTGCGAGAGCGAAATACACGTCCCTTTGCTTCCAACTCGGCTCGCAACGACTGAAAGTTATAGATTTCGCCGTTGAAGACGATCGAGTAACGACCCTCCTGAAATGTCATGGGCTGATGGCCAAGACTGGAAAGGTCCAGAATCGCCAGCCTGGTGTGACCCAATGCAACACCGTCCGACGGAGAAACAAGCCCCGAATCATCCGGGCCACGATGGGCAAGCAGCGGAAGCATTCTCTGCATTCTGGCAATCAGAGAATCATGCCCTTCCGGGAGACCGACAATTCCAGCAATTCCACACATGCAGGGAAACCAATCGCGGCTATTGCCACTTCGAGCCGATGATTATCAAGTTAGCAGATTCGTTCAACTGCAGGGATGAAGGGCTGAACCTCTGGGGGGGGGGGAGGGTAGCTAAATGTATCCTGACAACAGCTGAAAGCAACTGTGAACCAGATCACTCATCCTACAATCCAAAGCAACAGAGACGAATCACAGCAATGCAACCCCGTATTGTTCACTGAAAAGAGGCCCCTGGAGAACAGAGCTTGGGCCAGCCCTTCATGTTCCCGAGAACGATCAAGCACCGCCCATCAATCGCCGGTAGACACCTAAATACTGCTGCGCTACCGCGTTTGCGTCAAACCGTCGTGCGTTACGGAATCCACATTCGATAATATGTGAACGGTACTCTGCATCCTGGATGACCTTCAGGATGCCAGCTCGAATCGACTCCACACTCAATGGGTCCACAAGGCAGGCACCATCCCCGGCCACTTCAGGCATCGAGCTAACGGCCGACGTCACGACCGGACGACCAACCCTTTGTGCCTCCACAATTGGCATGCCAAAACCCTCATAGGTTGAGGCAAAAAGAACGAGATCTGCCCTGACGTACTGCCGAATGATTTCTTCCGGCGACAAGTTGACGTGATTTTCTATTCGCACCTCACACTCTTCCGCCAGCCGCAATAAGTCATCATCCAGTCGGCCAACCACGACGAACCGGCATGGAATGCCTCGCAATGCCTGAACAGCACGCACAAGATTCTTATTGTGAGCGGTGCCAATCTGCAGGATGCGAGGCATGTCGGCCGAAAATTGCAGGGGATCAGGCTGGAAGGCGTCAGACACCGCAACCGGAACAACTTCTATTATTCCGGGATCGTAACCCAGATAGTGAATGATCTCGGCTTTCGCGGACTCAGAAATCGTAGTGACGATCGTCGCGGCATTTACCGGAAGAGTCAGCCAGAACAACCGCAACAGGCGTTGCCGGAAACCGGACGTACGAGTAAGGAAGCCACAGTCGAGGACCGTCAAAACCGTGCGTTTTCGATTCAGTAAGATTGCCGCAAAATTGATATCACCCGTGATATGCGTCACGTCGCCCTGATGCCACCATGCGTCGACCGCGATCCAGAGACGGCGAAAAAGCCCATTGCTGAAGAAAGGTGCCAACCGAACTTTCGTCTCGACCTGAGACGCCAGTCTGGTGCGGACATCGTGGAAAATAAACTCCAGACTGAAGTTCGAATTCGGACGTTTCTTCCGTTGATAAAAACACACCTGCATGAATTTAACAGCCTGGACCGCAATGAGAGCATGGGGCGACAGAAGGAAACGGCGTCATCGAAATATTACGGATTTGCAGCACTATTCAAAAGTCTTACGTAACCACGGCGGCGCACTATTTCAAGATGTGACAGGCCGCAGGGTGGGACAGGGTGTAGTCGGCGATTTCGGTAGGTCCTCCTTGCCGAGGAGGACTTCGCGGCTGGCCGCGACCTGTGTGCAACGGGATTGATCAAGCCAGTTGC
>CAIXQV010000951.1 GCA_903921605.1 uncultured Planctomycetaceae bacterium
CAGACCGCAAAATCGGGTTTGCGATGGGCATCCTGTTAATCGGGATCGTGGCCGCTTTGTTTTTTCGCAACGAGCCACTGGTTGATAGTTCCGTCCCGACCGTTCGCCGAGAACGTGAGTTGAATCAGCGTCTGCGAGAACGTGATGTCGCGGTGTATCTGAAGGACGATGTCGAAGAGGCTCAGAAGCCTGAATCGTTCGACGCCGAAGCCAAAACTGAACCTGCATGGACCCTGCGAGATGTCCTGAAGAATATGGATGCTCGCAACAAGACGATTCCTTCGCCGGTTGTTCGCAGCGAAAAAGGAATCGGAAAGCCTCGTCGCAAAGGCGAGACATCAGAGGCTGATTCGGGCGTTGAAGTGATTCCTCGCGGCCACAGCGAGCAACGAGAGCGAACGATGATTGCTGACGGATCTCTGGAACAGGATTCAGGAGTCGTTACCGATACTCCTCGAACGAAACTCCCTCCGCTCATGCCCGCTGTGGAACCTATTCCGGAAGAGAAGCCTGATAAGCCAAAGTCAGAGAATCCGGCAACCAATGATCCATTGGTCGAGCCGGCGAAAGCCCCGGTTCCGGAACCGAAGCCCGACTTTCAGCCGCCGGCAGAGTATGACGAATACGTCGTGAAGTATGGCGACACTCTATCTGGGATTGCTCAGAAGATGCTGGGATCACAGTCAAGGTATCAGGAGATTTTCGAAGCCAATCGCGATCGCATGGCGAGTCCAGACCGGCTGGACGTGGGCAAACCAATTCGCATTCCGCGGACGGCGAATAAGTCCTTATGAGCCGGTGCGGAGCTATCTGAACCGGCCGAAGCCGGAATCATCCTTCGGTCGTCAGAGTTTGCCCGACCGACACGCTCGATCACCTCTGGCTAATCCTACAACGCCAGAACAAAATTCTTCTTTTCAGCAGGGGCTCCAGCACCCACACTGGGACGCTAATTGACATCCCCTATCTGAGTTTCTCCGGGAGTTTACATCACAATGGGTCTGATCAAAGAGTTCAAAGAGTTTGCCATGAAGGGCAATGTTCTCGACATGGCCGTCGGCATCATCATCGGTGGAGCTTTTGGGAAAATTGTGACATCGATGGTGGGCGACATCGTGATGCCGCTTGTAGGCGCTCTGCAGAAAAAGGGCGGCAGCATGGGAGCTCAGTTTCTGTGGCTAGGAAGTGGTGAAAAGCCCGCTTCATTGGACGCAGCAAAGGCAAGTGGCGAAGCCTATATCGCCTGGGGACCATTTGCGCAGACAACGCTCGACTTCGTGATTGTCGCTTTTGCGATCTTCATGTTGCTGAAGATTATGAATACCGCCAAAGCCAGATTCGAAAAGAAAGCCGCTGAAACTCCCTCAACACCGCCGGCTCCATCGGAGGACGTGCTGTTGCTTCGGGAAATTCGCGATGCATTGAAAGCGCGATGATTGCGTAGCTTCCGAGTTCCTCGTGCGGGGTGTTGATTCAGCCCTGGACTGTGTTTTCCAGTTTAACGGCGAGCCGAAGGCGGAGGCGAACGTTCGCACCGACGCCCGCGGGTCGCCGTTAAACGAATAGCTCTGCAGCCTGCCTGCGGGGAACAGTCACTGCTTCTTTATGGGATTGTCTCCGCCGGTGGCTGGAATGCCTCCGCACTTGCACCGGGCGCGATTGGCTTCTGGTCAAAGGTACGGATGCGGAACAGCATGAGAAAGATAAGTCCCATCACAACTGACGGGAGGATCAGTCCGATTCCGGTAAGCAATGTCGTAAGCACAACTTCCGGAATGGCCTCAATCTGGTCGCGTTCGCGATCTGGATCAAAGATGAATTTACTGATGCCCATCGCGACGATCCCAACCAGCATGTGCAGCATTGGCAAGAATTGACTGAGAGCAGTAAATACAGAGCCGACAATCAGACGCCACATCACCTCGGCTCGGTGCGCACAGATCCATACTCCAGTTCCGTAAACGGCGGCGATCCCAATCAGCATCCCCAACCGAGCTGCTCCTTCGGCGGTGAGTGAAAAGCCAAACATGAGCGGGACGGGCAGATTAATCGCCACGGCCAGAAACCAGGCAGATTGAACGACCCAGGGCTTCTGAAAAAATGCCGACGGCGACTGCGCGGCCGGCAGTGGACTGTGAGCTGAAGGTGCCTCATAAGGATTGATATCCTGTTCCGAGTTCATGCATGGCTCCGGCGTTGTGAATTTCTCGTAAGTTAACTTTGTCGGCCAGATGAGTCGACACGAATCGCAAGGCTGCAATCTGATGCGTTTTGATGCGATTGAGGTGGAACAGGCCATCAATCGACTGACCAAAGTCGATCCTGTGCTCGGCAAAGTCATTCGTCAGGTTGGCGACTTTGCACTGAAGACTGAAAAAGGCGGCTACGAGATTTTGGTGCGGTCGATCCTGTCGCAGCAGATCTCCATCGCCGCAGCAAGGACCATTCGAACTCGCCTGCAGGCATTGTTGCCTTCGAAAAAGATCCGAGCGGACGACATCAATGCACTCACCGACGAGCAGCTTCAGTCCGTCGGGGTTTCTCAACAGAAGAGAACATACCTGCGTGACCTGACTCGCTGTACGCTCGATGGAACGATCTGCTTCCGTCGGCTCAAAGATAAACCCGACGATGACGCGATTGAAGAACTGGTACAGGTCAAAGGCATTGGCCGCTGGACGGCTCAGATGTATTTGATGTTTTCATTGGGACGGTTGGATGTTTTTGCCGTCGGAGACTTGGGCATACGCAACGCGATGAAGACGCTTTACGGCCTGAATGAGAAGCCAACCATCGCTGAACTCGAAAACATCGCCCGCATCTGGGCACCTCACCGCAGCATCGCTTCGTGGTATCTGTGGCGAGCACTCGACCAGAAAGCGATGAGCTCCGAGTATCCAGTCTGATCTGCTGGCAAGCGAGAGACCTGGCGGATTGAGGTAAGATTAAACAGCCACAGGTTAATGACTGCAACAAGTGGTTTCAGCGTTTACGGCGAACGGATCGGTCCATATTTGTGCCGCCGATCGGCTCGCGATTTCTTGCTCGCAACTCCCGAATCTTGCGGGCAATTTTGCCCAACACTCGTTGAGCACGCTGTGTTCCGTTCTGCGCTGAGGTTGCCATGATCGCCACCATACCCCTTTGGAGCGAGACCATATCCTTGCGATGTTTCTCAAATTCCGTCCGATACTGCGCGAGTTTGCTGCTCTTGACTCGCGGTTCAATGATCGTCGAGAAGATATTTTCAAGGTGATGACGCCCCCCCGCACCGCTTGTCATTCCGATATCGAAAGCCTTCACTTCTCTGTGGCATTTCGACTGTAGATCACGAAGCCAGCGTCGTGTGTCATTCCACTCATCCCGGTCTTCACGATCTGATGCCAGTCGCTCGTCAGGGGTCAGTTCTCGATCCATTTTTCCGAGCGTCGTCTGCATCGCAGATAGTTTTTGACGCAATCCCGTCATCTGGCGTTCAAGCTGAGTTGCCGACTTCCACAAAGCCTCGATGCGATTAAACATCGTGTCGTCTGTCAGCAATTCTCCACAGTCTTCAAACTCCAAATCATCCGCCAGCTCATCGCTCCAATCGACTGTCGCCGAGTTGAGGCACTCATCAAGATCGTCGGCACTTGAAGGAGTGACGTGGGGAGTGCCAGGCTCCGAAGTTCTCCCGCTGTGCTCCTGCGGCATTGGCACCATCGGAATCGGCATCAACACCGGCTCAAAGAAGGAGATCAAAATCTCCGCACGTCCACCTTGAGGAACCGGGGGCAAAGGATGGGTAACAAAAGCCGCTACGACCGCCGCAGGTTGCCAGATTCCTCCGAAGAGAGCAACGGCCTGGAACTGCTGAGGAAAGACTCCGGCCGCGCCCAGAATGTCTGCCAGTGAAATAGGAAAACCGACTGGCGAGCCAGCCACCAGCTCGGGAGGGATTGAAATCAAGACTCCGGATGGGAGAGCAGCCGGGCGAAACCACGCCCATAGAACCAGCCCGGGCAGCCGATCAATCGATAATGGCTCCCATTGACAGGACGGTAGACGCTGAGAAATATCGCAGGGAATAGACATCGCAGGGGCGTCACTCGATTCAGTTCATTTTCGGACCGGAACGAAGGCTTTGGCGCAGTTGATGTTACAAAATGAGTTCAACAACCGCACAATTTGTCTTAC
>CAIXQV010000952.1 GCA_903921605.1 uncultured Planctomycetaceae bacterium
GGCTGGCCGCATCAGCAGCCGTCCCGACGGGATGTCAGGACGTAGCGGGGCCGCGCCTTTGGGCCGAGAACTGACCGCCATCGGGATTCTGACCGCCTTCCGCCGCCGCTGGGTTCCAGCTCTGGCTGTTGGCATTCCGGCTGCATTACTGGCGACGGCTCTGGTCTGGGAATTCATTCCGGCCTCTTTTCAGTCGGTCGCTATTCTGAAGATCGAGCAGAACGATCCGAAACTGATCAACAACAATGGCGGTGGTCGCGAGACGGACTTCCAGTTCTATCGTGAATCCCAGAAAAACTACATGCTCAGTCGTCAGGTGATCACGGCAGCTCTGCGAAATCCGCAGGTCGCCGAGTGCCCGACACTGAAGCCAATTACCCATCCCGTCGACTGGCTGATGGGCAAGCTGAAAACTGACGACACGATCAGTCCCGAGTTCCTGAAGGTTGTTCTGGAAGGTCAGCATCCGCGCGACCTGGCATTGATCCTGAATGCCGTGAAAGATGCGTATCTGGAACAAGCTGTGTTTATGTCCAAGAACGCCAAGATCGACGAACTCCGTCGTCTGGAAGAACGCTTTGACGAAATCAACAAGCGAGTCGTCGCGGCACAGGATCGCATCGATAAGCTGGCTGAGAATCTCGGCACAGGCGACTCCAAGACGGCCATCATTCAGCAGAATCTGATTCAGGATAATCTCGACGATCTGTCAAAAACACTTCGTGAAGTCAACAGTCGTATCCGCGCTGAAGAAGCCGCGCGTGCTTCATTGACGCAGCAGGGAGTACTTCCGAATCAGATCAATGCCGATGGCTTGATGGGACTCGGCGGCGCGATGGGGCAAGCGGCGGAGCCGAACGTGGCTAACAACCCAGTCCTTGCTTTGCAGCGTGAACTGATGGTTCTGCGTCTGAAGATTTCGCAGTTCGAAAGTCAGATCCGCAACTCGGATCATCCCGACCTTAAAAACATGAAGCGTCAGGAACAACAGATTCTGGTGGCACTGGGTGGCGGCAATCCTGCTGCTCCAGGAGCCACTCCTGTGTCACGCATGGATTATCTGATTCGTCAGCGTGATCAATTGGCTGCCGATATCGAGCAGCAGAAAGAACGTCTGACAGAGTTCAATTCCCGTACGATTGAACTGGAAGCAGAGAAGCGAAAAATCGAAACAGACATTAAGCTGCGAGACGATCTGCGCGTAACCAAGGATCAGCGTTCAATCGAACTCTACGCTCCTGACCGAATCAGCGTTGTTCAGGATGCCAATATTCCGGAAGAGCCGGAAGTCAAGAAGAAAACACAATTGGCTTTGCTGGCCGGCATGGCGGCTCTGGGCTGTATCGTTTGCGGATTTACACTGGTGGAATGGTTGTCGTACCGCATTGGTGCGGCCACGGATATCTCGGGCGAAGTTGGCATGCGACTGGTCGGAACGATTCCGTCACCGGATCGCGGCGGTCTGCTGGGGCTTGGAATCTTCGCGGGTAAAGTGGACTACGACGAATGGAACCGCGCGGTCACGGAATCGATGGACGTGGTGCGAACATTCCTGATGCGTCATATCGATCCTGCTCGTTCGGCTTCGATTCTGATCGCCGGAGCGTCAGCCAACGAAGGCAAGACGACCGTATCCTGTCAGTTGGCCGCAAGTCTGGCTCGTACAGGCAAGCGAGTGGCGCTCGTTGACTGTGACTTCCGTCGTCCTTCCGCGCATCTGATGGTGGAAGGACAGCAGGGACCAGGTCTCAGTGAATTCCTGCGAGGCGAAAAGTCTCTGGATGAAATTCGTCAGCAGACGCAAGCTCCCGGCCTGTCCTTTATCGGGGCCGGTCAGGTGGATCAGCGAGTTCTCCAGTTGCTGGCGGTGGACGGCGGACGCAACCTGATTCAGCAGCTAAAAGCTCGCTTTGATTTCGTCATCATTGACACATCTCCTTTGCTGTTTGTCGCAGAGCCATCGATGATCGCACAGAACGCGGACATCGTGCTCCTGGCCACTCGCAAAGATTACAGTCGAGTTCAATACGTGATTCAGGCTTGCGATTCTCTGCGAAGTCTGCAGGTTCCTCTGCTGGGAGCCATCATGGTGGGTGCGGATTCAGACTTCCAGCGCCAGACCTATGGATATCAGCAGGAAGTCGTGCGAATGGTGCAGTAGACATAGTTCTTCGGCCACCGGGTTTATCCCGGTGGTTTTACTTCTGCACCACGGTCGCAGAAATTAGCCGGAACGCGTTAGCGTCCGGTTCTTGACGCAATTACCGAACAAAACCGGGGGCTAACGCCCGGCGGCTGATGAAGCAGACACACACAAACATGGTCTTTTCCACTCCACAACTTGACGGCACATTCACGGTGGACGTGGAAGATTACTTTCACGTCTCCGCGTTCGCATCCGTGATCCGCCCGGAGAACTGGGATCATTACGTCTGTCGAGTCGAACAGAGCACGCGGACGATTCTGGAGCTTGCGGCGAAGCATTCGACACGTGGAACGTTCTTTATCCTGGGCTGGGTGGCTGACCGCTATCCGCACCTTGTTCGCGAGATTCAATCGGCCGGGCATGAGATCGGATGTCACAGCTATTGGCATCAGCTCATTTATGAACTCGGCCCGCAACGCTTTCGGAGTGATCTGATCAAAGCTCGCGATTGTCTGCAATGGATTACCGGAAGCCCTGTGAAGCTGCATCGAGCTCCCAGTTTTTCCATCACGGAAAAGTCGCTGTGGGCTCTGGATATTCTGATTGAAGAAGGCTTCCAGATTGACTCCAGCATTTATCCGGTCCACCACGATCGCTATGGAATTCCGGGCTCACCGACTTCTCCTCATATCATCGCGACGCGAGTCGGACAGATTCATGAGTTTCCCGGCATGACATGCAAAGTGGCCGGAATGACGGTCCCTGTTGGTGGCGGAGGTTATCTGCGACTGTTCCCGTGGGCTGTGACATCGCGACTACTACATCAGATTCGCAAGCAGCAAAGACCGCTCAATGTCTACCTGCATCCGTGGGAAGTGGATGTCGATCAACCACGCATTGCCGCTTCTCTGAAGTCACGCTTTCGACACTATCAGAACCTGAAAACGATGGCACCCAAGTTGTCAAAAATGTTGACCGAGTTTCGACTTGGAGCGATGACAGACGTTTTAATCAAGCCCTGGAGCGGGCACAACGGCGTGGTCGTTGACCGGGCCGAGAAGTCTTCCGACACGATGGTTGCCAGCAACTGAATTTATTGGCAACTCAGAAAAAGAATACGAACAAGTCCCCGGGAAATCAGACTCCGTTGAAGAAATCCATGCGTCCCAGCGTCCTTTACATTACTCATCGAGTTCCCTGGCCACCCGATCGCGGTGATCGAATTCGTACGTGGAATGTGCTGCGCTATTTGTCGACTCGGGCGAATGTGGATCTGGCCTGTCTGGCTGATGAACCCGTCAGCGACGAAACGATGAAGGAACTGCAACGAGTCACCCGACGCCTGGCCGTGATTCCTCATAGCGGAAAACAAAGATACGTTACCGGACTGTTTTCATTGCTGACTGGTAATACGGTCACCGAAGGTCTGTTCGACAGCGCGTCGATGCGGACGTTGCTGGACGACTGGAGTGAGTCAGAAGAATACGACGCGGTCATGGCTTCCTCATCGGGGATTGCCGGGTACCTCAAGCGAGATTACCTGGCACGTCCTGTGCAATGGGTTGATCTGATCGACGTCGACAGCCAGAAGTGGTTTGACTATTCAAAGGCGGCTCGGTTTCCGATGTCGCTGATCTACAAGCTCGAAGGCAAACGTCTGCGAGCAGTGGAGAAGCGACTGGCCAGGCGGTGTGAGCAATTGCTGGTCGTCAGTGACGCGGAGCGAGAACTGTTTCGATCATTTTGCCCGACGGACAAAATCAAAGCTGTGGGCAATGGAGTTGACTCCATCTACTTTGCTCCTTCGACGAATGTTCCGGTTGATGAATGTTCGTGCGTTTTTGTTGGCGTAATGAATTACAAACCGAATGCGGATGCCGCGATCTGGTTTGTTCGCAACGTCTGGTCTCAGATTCGCAATCGCTATCCAGACGCGGTCTTCCGAATCGTTGGTAAGTCACCAACGGCAGAGGTTCGGGCGTTGGCCGCGGTGCCAGGCGTTGAAGTCACGGGATCAGTTCCGGATGTACGCCCGTGGCTGCATCGATCGACGTGTGCTGTTGTCCCGCTGCACATCGCCCGAGGTATTCAGAATAAAGTTCTGGAAGCCATGGCATGTGGTCGTCCTGTGATTTGTTCACCGGCCCCTCTGAAGGGATTGGCTGCGGAACCCGGTCTGCACCTGCTTCAGGCTGACGTCGCAAGCGAATGGGTTGAATCAGTTTCGCGTGTTTTTGCGGACAGGAATCTCCAGCAGGAGCTGGGCATGGCCGGCGCGGCGTTTGTGCAGTTGCACCATTCGTGGGATCACTGCCTGTCGCCTCTGGATCGAATGTTGGAACGTCGGCAGAAAACACAGAAATCGGAATCGGGGGTGGCCAAATGAAGGGCTTAATCTTCACCTGGCTGCTGACTCTGCTGGGTGTATCGGCGTCATTCATTCGCCCCTATCATGGCTTTTTGGTCTACGTGGCTCTGGCGGTTCTGCGACCGGATGCTTTGTGGAGCAGTCATATTCAGGGCGGCCGTTTCAGCATGATCGTGGCATCGGCAATGCTGCTCAACTGGTTCGTACGCTGCTGCGGCAACTGGAATCTGGGGCCAGCTCGCCGAGTGGTGCTGTTGCTCCTCGGTTATTGGCTGTGGAGCGTATTCCTTGCGCTGAGTGCTGACAGTCCGGCCCATGCGTGGTACTTCGTGGAACAGCAATCAAAGATCGTATTGCCATTTCTGGTCGGAATTACCACCGTGCAATCGTCAGTCGATTTGCGACGACTGGCCTGGGTGATTGTTGTCTGCCAGGGATATGTTTCGTTAGAACTGAATCGCTACTACTTCAGCGGATACAACATGCTGTGGGAGCAGGGATTCGCGAGTCTCGATAATAACTCCATGGCCATCGGGCTGGTCACTACGCTCGGTGTCGCGTTCTTTCTGTTCTTCTATGAAACGAGCACGATCCGTCGCGCAGTCATTGCCGGCTGTGCAGCGTTTATTGGGCACGCGATTTTGTTTTCGTTTTCTCGTGGAGCGATGCTGGCGACGGTCATTTTTCTGGGGATCTCGTTCTTCATCATTCGCAAGACAACACTGCACTATGCCGTCTATGCACTCGGAATTGTCGTAGCCCTGTTTACTGCCGGGCCTCAGGTTCGCGACCGCTTCATGGAGACGTTTGCTCAGGAGAATGGTGTTCGTGAAGCGTCGGCTCAGAGCCGTCTGGATCTGTGGCGTGACTGCATTACTCTGTTGGCCGAGGATCCTGTCATGGGCTGTGGACCAGACCACTGGCCTTTGCATGCTCATGAATTTGGCTGGCCGGCCGGCAAAGAAGCTCACAGCTTGTGGGTGCAAACGCTGGTCGAATTGGGAGTTCCCGGTTTCCTGATGTACGTCGGTTTCTTCGTGATAGTCCTGGTTCGCTGTTGGAAGTTGCTGCAAAAAACTTTGAATGACGAAGACGCCTGGTTCGCGGATTCAGCTCGAATGACGATCGCGTCGATCATTGGTTTTATGGTCTCCGCTCAGTTCGTAAGTCTGGAAGCTCTCGAGATTCCGTACTACGTTGCGTTACTTGGTGCAGGTTCGCTGGTCGTCCATGCTCGCGCCGTTCAGGCGGCTCAGGCCGCTGTTTTGGTTCCATCGGGTTTAAGCACCGAGAGACGGATTGATGCTGATGCGGAAAAATTCGTTTATGAAGACCCTCCGGCCTTTGATTCTGTTCCCGCATTTCCGCAGCGGCGATACATGAACAGTCCGGCTGATGAGCAGCCAGCATGCCTGGCAATGTCAATCTCGACAGCCGTTGCCGAGCCGGCAGGAACCCGTGATTGGCGTGACATAATAGGCGGTGAATTCGCCCCGGTTATGAACTAGTGCTCGTTCACAGCCTTGAGAATCTGTCCGGAATCAATAGTGGTCAGCTCCGTTGAGGCCGCCTGACAATTGGTTCGCAACATTTTCTGAACACTCATACCTGTTCTGAACCTACCTTTGTTGAACCAACGCAGGATAGGGCGAAGGTACGCAGGAAGCGTCCCTGATTACGGTAAAAGGAATCGCGTTATTCCGGAACCCAGCCCTCCGAAACTTTTCTCTTTCGGCCGCTTAGCGAGCTATGTTTGAAGCTGCCCGGCAGCCGCAACGGTTGCGGATGTGCAGCGTGTTGTTAAGCCTGATCGCTAAAGAAAACTGAGCGGGCGCGGAGAAGATTGTAATGTCGGCGGAAATTCACTTCACTAACTCCCGAGGGACTGCCGGCCAGTGGAAGAAGTCTGCGCTACAGGTCATTTTGACGGGATTAGGTTTCCTGGGAGTGGTCGTTCTCTTTGCACGAGAAGGATCCAACCGGCGTCCTTACTCTCTGCCAGCGGCAACAACTGATGTAGCGGCAACAGCCTTAACCGCAACTGGCGAGATACCGCTGATCGCAACCGAGATTCAGGAACCGGAAGCCGCAGAGATTGCAGCTCAGGACACCGCACCATTAGTCCCTCTTGTTGATGAAGTCTCTGTCCCCACGTTTCGAGCAAAGAATTCCGTATTATCCATTCGACATGTTGCGCCGCTGCATGAGCAGATGGTGACTCCGGGGAACTTCGAATACCTCGGAGCCTTTCGGCCCCCACACACTGATGATGCGAAAACGCGTTTCAGTTATGGCGGCTGGGCCATGGCGTTTCACGAACAGGGTGATGCAAGTGGCGATGCTGACGGCTACTCCGGGTCCTTATTTCTGACCGGCCATCGGCAGGAAGATTTTGTCGCAGAAATCAGCATTCCGCAACCAGTGATTTCGCATTCGATGCATGAACTTCCGGTGGCGTCCGTGCTGCAGCCACTCAGTGATATCACTGGAGGCATTCGTGAGTACATGACTCAGGGTTCCAGCGAGCCGTTTCAAATTGGCGGCTTATGTGTTGTCGGCGACCGAATCCACTGGACGTTGTATAAATACTATAACGTCCAGACAGTTGACTATCCCTCGCATGGTGTATCGTCTTTGACTCTTTCTGATCCGAGGCCGGAGGGACTCTGGCATCTGGGGCCTTCGAACACGGGCCGTTCCGAGTGGCACTCTTACAAACATGCCGGATACATTTTTGAGATTCCGCCGGATCAGGCGAAGCAATGGTGGTTTGGCGGTCGCAGTCTCATCTCCGGGCTGCAGATTGCAACCGGATTAAACATTGCCAGCCACGGTCCGGCGATGTTTGCCTATAACCTTCCTGAGGGAAGTGTCTCAAAGAATCACGATCTTGATGCGCTGCCACTGGTGTACAACGACATTGCACGTCCGGCCCCCGACTTCATTCCGTCTGATCGCTGGACCGGTGGCGCCTGGCTGACGTTGAACGACAAGCATACCGTCATCATTGCGGGACGAAAGTCGCTTGGTGAGTCCTACTACGGAGAAGCGAGACCTCACGATTGTTCAAGCGACAAGGGTTTCCACGGCGCGCCGTATGAAGCTCAAATCCGTTTCTATGCACCGCAGGTACTCGCCGCGACAGCCGCAGGAAAAACTGAGCCGACCACTGTCCAGCCCTGGGATGTCTGGGACCACGATTCGCCAGGTGGCGGATTCAACAAGTACCTTTTTCGCACATGTACTCAGATGTTAGGCGGCCTGGCATACGATCGAAAGAACAACCTGCTTTATGTGGCTCAGATCGATGCCGGGACGACCGCTGATGAACCGTATGAACTACTTCCGGCAATTCATGTGTTTCGAATCGTTCCGTGATAAGCTTAAAGCAATTGCCCCGAAAACCCCTGCCGATTCGAACCTCGACACCGCTCAGGTTGTTCGGCTGAAAAAAGGCTCGCACTGTGCGTGCCTGAAACTGCTCAAGACTCCAGTCCTGTCCGAAATCACAACGCTGCCCCTGAGGCACTCTCCAAGGATCTCAAATGTCTCTGATCGCTGAAGCAATTTCAGAAGTTGACGAAGTAGAAACCGTCAAGACTCTTAAAGGCGGCCGTCTCAAAGGGCTTGTTCGCAGTCGTTGTCCTTTGTGTGACAGCAGTCACTCACGTCCGGAAACGAAGATTGCCGGGTACCAGATGGACAAGTGCTCGGACTGCGGCCTGGTGTTCATGAATCCGCGTTGTACCGTCGAGCATCTGGAAGCGATCTATACCGTCCGAGATGAAGAAGAACTGATCAATCTGTATGCACGCATCGCCACTCCGAAAGTGATTGGTGAGTATCACGAAAAGCTGGCAAAGATTGAGCGGATCATGCCCGGTAGGGGAAAGCTGCTCGATTTCGCCTGCGCCGCGGGATACTTCTTCGAGCAGGCTCAGCAGCGAGGCTGGGATGCGCACGGATGTGATGTCGGGGTCTGGGCTGGTCGAGCCGCTGCGGTTCGTGGACTAAAGAATATGCACATCGGCGAACTGGAC
>CAIXQV010000953.1 GCA_903921605.1 uncultured Planctomycetaceae bacterium
ATTCCGCAAGCTGACTCGCGGTGAATAGCCATGAGAATTGGACATTGCCAACTGGATTCGCAGCTCGGTGATTTCGAGGGGAATCTCGGGAAGTTGCTTGAAGGCCTGAAGAAGGCGGATGCGGATCGAGTCGACATCGTGTGTTTCCCGGAATGCTTTCTGACCGGATATCCGGATGACGGCGAGGTGGCTCGGAGGGATGCGTTCACGATTGATTCGGCGCAGATCATGAAACTGCTGGATCAGACTGCAAAGTTTGAGGCGGCCTTCATTGTCGGCTTTAACGAACTACGGGGCAGTGATCTGTACAACACGGCTGTGGTGGTCCACAAAGGACATTTGCTGGGGCATTACAGTAAGTGTACGGCTTACATGAAGTTCCATCGGCAGGGCCGCGAGTTTCCTGTGTTTGAACACAAGGGCCTGAAGTTCGGTGTGGTGATTTGTTCAGACGGTGGCTACATAGAACCCTCTCGCCTGCTGGCTTTGCAGGGCGCAAAAGTGATTTTCGCCCCGCATTTCAACTACATTTCTCAGCAGGGACTCATTGGCCACTTTATGCACGTCCGTGCAGACCATACAGCCCGCGCGGTTGAAAACATGGTCTACTTTGTCCGAGGAAACAATGTTTCGCTGGGCAAAGAGGAGTGCATCAACGGTTACGATGGAGTCGGCTACGGAGACAGTTACATCATTGACCCCTGGGGCGAAATGATGGTGAGAAGTCGTCGCCAGCAGGAAGATTTCATCTTTGCGGATATTGATACGAACGTTGTTGATCGTGGATGGAGTATAGGAAGGTCGATGTGGAGTGCTCGCGAATTCGGCAAGCACCTGCGAACGATTGTGGAGAAATCGACGAAGCCAGAGTAATGCATTGTCAAACCTTAGAATGTAGGTTGGACATTCGTGTCCGACTGGGTTTCCCCAGCCGGAACGTGACAGTGTTTGGTTCAATGGTCAAGTAAAGACGATATCGTTTCGGAGAAGTGAGTAAGACGCCAATGGCCAGATCGCGTGACCTGTTTGACGATACCACGATGACATTCGGAGAGCACCTCGAAGTTCTCCGAGTCCACGTGTTCCGCGCGCTGCTTGGCCTGGTGCTGGCGGTGGGTGTCACGCTGTTCTTCGGGGACAAGATCTTTCTGTGGCTGCGTAATCCAATCGAGACAGCTCTGCGAGAACGCGGGCTCGAGGATCAGGTCAAGTTCGATGCTCCGAAAGAAAGCTTCTATTCCTATCTCATGGGAATGTTCTCTTCGAAGAAGAAGGCAGCCCCGACGCCTCTACCGGAAGAACTAAAGAAAGATCAGCTGCGAGTTCGCATCGAGAAGGACGAGCTTCGCAAGGCACTCGGAGAAGTCCCGGAGGTCGTGTCGCAGAAGACTGCGGGTGCGGAGACTGTCGAGATCATTCTGACTGCTCCGGAGTTTGCTCAATTGCAGCGCGTGATTGAAGACACCAGTCGCATCACAACGCTGAAAGTTGAAGAAGGCTTCATGGCCTATATGAAGGTCTGCTTCTTCGCAGGATTGTTGCTTGCATCGCCGTGGGTGTTTTATCAGCTCTGGCTGTTTGTCGCGGCCGGGCTTTATCCTCACGAGCGAAAATACATTCATGTCTATCTGCCGATGAGCGTATTTCTGTTCCTAGCAGGAGCCATGGCAGGCTATTTCTATGCGTTCCCGCTGATGCTGGATTTTCTGATCAGCTTCAACGAATGGCTGGGAATTGGCCTCGAACCGCGACTATCCGAATACATCAGCCTGGCCATGTTGATGCCGCTGATGTTCGGTGTCAGCTTTCAGTTGCCGCTGGTCATGGTGTTCCTGGAACGCATTGGTATCTGCACGGTCGACACTTACAAGGACAACTGGCGTATCGCTGTGTTGATCATTTCGGTCGCTTCAATGGTTCTGACGACATCACCAGACCCATGGAGCATGATGCTGATGATGTTCCCGTTGCTGTTCCTGTATGTGCTGGGAATCTTTATGTGTCAGTTCCGTATCGGTGCTCCAGCGAGCGCCATCAGATAGGGCGAGTCACGTTTCCTGCGGGTGCTCTCTCAGTCTTAAGCTGAGGGAGCCTGTATCTGAGGGAGATCTTGTTCCTTCGGCCGCACCGAGCGCCAGTGGGTTGTTGATTTAATCACAACCCGAAGCGTGAGCGAGGGATTCTGGGG
>CAIXQV010000954.1 GCA_903921605.1 uncultured Planctomycetaceae bacterium
AGATCAGTCGTGTGAAGTCCTGCTTCAAATGGGCGGCGGACTCTGATCTGATTCCAGCACTCCCAAAGTTTGGACCTGACTTCAAAAGATCCAGTGGTAGTGTCACCAGACGCGACCAGCAGCAGCGCCAAGCCGAACGCGGTGGAAAACTCGACTTCTCAGCGGCAGAGATCCGCAGTTTGCTGGATGCGTCAGACGGCTGGTTGCACGCGTGTATTTTGTTGGGTATCAATGGCGGTATGGGCAACGCTGATTGTGGTCGATTATCGACGAAGTTTCTCGACCTGAAGTCTGGATGGTATGACCTGCCAAGACACAAGACAGGCGTTGACCGCCGCTTCCAATTGTGGCCAGAAACAATCAAGGCAATTCGGGCCGCAATGCTGGAACGGCCGATTGTGAAGAATGATGCACATGAAGATCTGTGTTTCCTGACATCGCGTGGAAAGCCTGTTTGGTTTGAATCGCTCACGGTTGGGGCTACAGGCTTCCGTGACAGCGTTACAAAGGCGTTCACGGCTCTTTGCTCGACCTGCGGTGTTGCTCGCAGTCAGCGAGGCTTCTACAGCCTTAGACGGACGTTTGAGACTGTTGCGGGTGACAGCAAAGATCAGGTCGCGGTCGATGTGGTTATGGGCCACACCGATTCTTCAATGGCGGGCGTTTATCGCCAGGGGCTTGAAGACCAGCGTTTGATCGACGTTGGCCAGCATGTGCGGAACTGGTTGTTTCCACCAAAGGCCAGAAAGAAGCCAGCGAAGAAGGCGGCGAAGAAAGCCAGCAGCAAGTAAACTCGAGTCACAGTACGCCTACCGCGACGGTGGGAAAAGTAGCCTGAACTACCTGGCGTACTGTTTTGTTTTCTTCAGGATTGCGACTTTTCAGGAGTCGAAACGATGGAACGAGTACCCCCGCAACTAGACCTTAAACGATTATGTGATGCAGCCGACGAAGTTGTTAAATTCTATCGACGAACAAATCAAAGGAACTCTGTTTTGGGGTTTGTTTTCGAACTCGACTGGGAGTTGCAAGAGCTTGAACGCGCTATCATGATTATCCCTCGGGGGCTTTGGCAGGGATGGACTGATTCCACCTATGACTGCTTCGTTAATGTGGACAAAAAAGCTGGGCCTGTTATTTCGCATTGGTCGGAAGTCCGCCGAAACGCACAACCAAACGATCGTGTTGTTGAGCAACTGGGGAACGTGTATGCAGGCGTCCGAAAACATATCGAGTTCGCACAATTCGAGTTCGAGAATAGAATCGACGATCTTAAAGAATCAGCCGATCTGCTGCGGGAAAAACTGACATCCCCTTGGCCGTTCCACCTGTTGCCTGACGCGAAGTCTCAGTCACTGTTCCGCGACGAGTCAGCATACAAACATAACGTTGCACGGCTCGGCGACTGGTTTCCTGTCGTCGCAGCAATCTGTAATGCAGGTGGTTTTTTGAGCCATGAAAGCACTGAGAAAGCCTACAGGACTGCGGATTTCAAAGGGCGATATGACAACGCATTCCGTAAGGCGGTCAACACAAAGATCAATCCTGAACTGTACCCGCTCGGCGTGGAACTGACTGCAACCCGTGGAGAAGGATGGAAGATAGAACTGTTCAGTCAAACGTTACCGTAACGTTACCGACAAGCAATAAGGCGATCTGAATACTTCAGCCTCAAGTTAATGGAATCACTTCCACACTTTTGAGGCTTTTTTTATGCAGTGGTATTCAGCGGCGCAAGTCGCAAAACAGAGGGGCGTGGTAACGGCCACAATCATCGGTCTGATTGATGATGGCGCACTCGAAGCCGTCAACGTGGCTCGCAAAGGCTCGAAACGCCGACGATTCCGAATCAGCGACGGAATGCTCTCGGCATTCGATGAGAAGCGAGCAACCAAGCCAGTGCCAACGTCAGAAGCAAAGTCATCCCGCCGCACGATTACGCG
>CAIXQV010000955.1 GCA_903921605.1 uncultured Planctomycetaceae bacterium
CTGAACCAAAGGTCAAATGTTTGTTTATCTTCCACCGGGTACAGAGGGGGTTGATTTCGGTGCGGCCCGGTCGCTCTTGAGAAACACTTGAAAAAGTAGGTCGTGTTCTCGCCCTGAGACGGTTCGGGCCTATGATTCCGCTGCTTCACGGTTCGGCTTTTTGGCACTTGCTCGGCTTATGCTGGCGAAACACGCTGAATTCAGGGCTGAATAATCACTTTTCCCAAGCGTTTCCTCAAAATCGTCATGTCCGGAACCGAATCCTCATCAGCGACTGACACAGTCTCTGCACCGCCTGTTGAGCTTTCTCCGGAAGCCGCCGCACAGATCCAATCTCGCTGCATGCTGCTGGGATTGTTCGCCGCCGTGACTTACTCGGTGGCCAACCTGGCCTTGCGAGGTCTCTCCAAGACCGATGGCGGAACGGGCTGGGACATGTGGGTCGCGGGCACGAAAGCCTTCCCGACATTCGCCGTCGCGATCTTCCTGTTCACGCGGCGACGACTGAATGGCCTGACCACGTTTCCCGAATGGAGTCTCGTCTGGCCGATCGCAGTCGCGGCGTTATTCAATCAGCTCGGAGGTAACTTTGCGTTCCAGATGTCCCTGCGAGCGATCGGCCTGGCGATCTCTGTGCCAATCTGCTTCTCGACGATCATCTGCAGCGGTGCGGTTATGGGACGTATTATTCTGAAAGATCAGGTCTCGGTACGAACTGCGATCAGCATCGGGCTGATGATTGCATCGATCGCGTTTCTTTCATCTTCGGCGACATCCAGAGCATCAGATACCCCCGAGACCATGACCAAGGCCGCGTTGAGCGTTCCTGCTGGTGTCGCGTTGTCGATGTTCTCGGGGATCTGTTATGGCGTTACCGGCGTCTACATTCGCCGAGCCGTTCGATCGCATATGCGTGTCGAGGCGACTCTGTTTCTGTTCAGTGCGGCCGGTTTTCTGGTGCTGTGTCCAATCAGTTTATGCATCCTGCCGTTGTCGACAATTACTGCGATCACTCCCAAAGAATGGCTGACGATCGCAACGGCCGGGACATTCAATGCGATCGGCTTCTACGCGATTACTCACGCGATGCGTTTCCTGACCATCAGCCGGGCGAACGTGATTAATGCCTCGCAGAATGCGCTGTGTGCCGTGGGAGCGGTCTTCCTGTTCGGCGAACAGATGAACATCATCGGCATCATCGGTTTCGCACTCACCATCGCCGGCTTGCTGGCTTTGGATCGCCGGTGATTGGACCGGCCAATGTCGATCTACCAGCCGCCGGGCGTTAGCCCCCGGTTGTTGTTTGCGAGTGTTGTAAAGAACCGCACACGAGCGCGTTCCTGTTGATTTAGATGACACCAGCGACTAGCGCCGTACCGCTCATGAGTCACGCAATCACCGTCGGCTGAAGCCGACGCTACGGAGCGACGACGCCAGGAGACTACGACTGGCTCTGCATCACTTCGCGTTTCCAGGCGATGATGTCGTCGAGAATCTCGCTGAGCGTGGTCACCGGCTTCTGACCGATGGTTTCATACAGTCGATTGACGTTGGGGACTCGACGCTGAACATCTTCGAAGTCTTCGCTGTACGCCTGAGCGTACGGCACGAATTGAACTTCGACGTTGGGGTTTGTTTTCGCGATCACACTCTTGGCCAGCTCCAGAATCGAAACCGGCTGGTCGCTGCCAATGTTGAAGACTCGGCCTTCCGCAGAATCCGTTGCCATCAGTTTCGCGATGCACTGAGTAATCTCGCGAACATGCGCGAAGCAGCGGACTTGAGATCCATCGTCGTAGACAATGACCGGACCGCCACGCAAAGCGGCTTCGACGAAACGTGGCACAACCATCCCATAGTTGCCAACCTGTCGAGGTCCCACGACGTTGAAGAATCGACCGACGGTGACGCCAAGGCCGAACTTTTTGTGATAGGCCAGAGCGAGAAACTCATCGATGGCTTTCGAACAACCGTAAGCCCAGCGAGGTCGGCTGGTAGGGCCGAGATGCAGGTCATCGTCTTCGACCCATGATTCGCCGGGATGCTTCCCGTAAACTTCGCTGGTTGATGCGAGAAAGAATTTCTTGACAGATCCCTGTACGGCCAGACGCAGCAGGTGATCGGTCGGATAGATATTGGTTTCAATTGTTCGCACGGGATCGTCGGCAACAAGCTTCACACCCACGGCGGCGGCCAGGTGGAAAATCATATCCACGCCATGCACAGCTTCGCCAAGCGCGACGGGATCGGTGATGGATCCATTGCGGATTTCCAGGCGGCTATTGTGCTTCACGGCATCGAGATTATGAGCGCGCCCGGTGGACAGATTATCCAGCACGACCACGACGTGCCCCTGACTCAGCAGGAGTTCAGTCAGGTGACTGCCAATAAAGCCTGCTCCGCCTGTAACCAAACACTTCGCCATCGTTGTCGCTGTCCTTTCCTGTTCCGGCTGATCGCTGGGCGGTTATCGCCGACTGCAATTTCGGATGCACAGACGATACCAGCAACACGCCAATGAAGCGACTGAATGTCGATTCCGCGATGCGATTGAAGCCGGGTTTCCAGCCCCAGCACTGCCAACACGATTCTCCGGCAGGACCGTCGCCCTGCGAAATGCCCACGGGTTCTGGCCATGTGCGGCCGTTAGAGTTGTCCGCAGAATCTTTACGACCGTTATGTTCAGAATTCTGATCATAATCGTTAAACAAGTCGTAAACGTTGCGATACGCACAACCAGATCTTCTGAAGCTTCGGATTTGTTGATCCGAATGCGTATCTCATTTCACTGCAACGCTTTGCGCAGTTAGTCCGTCTGTGCCGACTGTGCCGATTTTTCCTCTGGCACGGGCTGTGCTTATTCCTCCTGACGTTGTGACGTTAACGGTTGCAACAGTTGTGAGGAATGAGAGAACGGTCCTGGCTGCCACTTACAGAGAGCCATCCAGGGCTGTCCCGAGAGAGACATTCCATCGCACTGCAACCCGCTCCGTTCACAGCGAGAGAGGGAGAAGGTGGCCTGAGAAACCACTTTCCAGCGGCCTGAGAAACCGCGCACGGCTGAAACGATTTCAGCCGCATTGTTCGTCCGACGCGAGAAGGGGTTGTGAGAGGCCCCTTTCTCGCTTCGGGTGAGCGAACTCCTTCTGACATCTCATCGAAACAAATCTCAACGAAACATCACGCACTCAGATCGTCGCTGATCGCCGCGGTTCACGCAGGCTGCTCGCCGTCTGACGGTGCCACTCGAAGTCATCGAATACGGATCCGGCTGGCAGGCCCGCTGATCGTCTCCCAACGAACACCGCAGCATGGCGTTGCGGATCTCTTTCCCTCTGGTGTCGAATTTGGAAAATTGGAGAATTAGAATGTTGAATCTGCTGAAGGCTCTTCGGCAGGATGACCACGGAGTGATCCTGTCCACTGAAATTGTCATTGTCGGATCACTGCTTGTGATCGGATTGATTACCGGCATTGCCTGCTTGCAGAAGTCGGTGAACGGCGAACTGCAGGACCTCGCAGGTGCCATCGGTGCTTTGGATCAATCCTACTCATTCTCCTCGTTTCGCAAGGCCGCTACTCACGGACGTTGCTGTGCTTATACGGCGGGCTCGTCGTACAGCAACTGCGAAAACGACAGCGAAAAATGCGGCGATATCGTGGGATGCAGCGAAACGCGTCAGGTCCAGGTATCGGCCTGTGGCGTCTGTGGCGGAGCCTCGACAACCGGATGTTCTTCCTGCGGCTCCAGCCCTTGTGGCAGCGCACCGTGTGGAACAACTCCCTGTGGTTCTGCACCGTGTGGAACAGCCCCCTGCGGTAAAGCTCCTTGCGGTACTGTGAACGGGGCTCGCGTCATCGGGACTGGCGTTCCGGGAATGAAAGTGACCGAGTATCCATTGTCTCCACGAGTCGAACAGGTTGCTCCAGTTGTCGTACCCGGATGTCAGGACTGTTCGTCGACAGAAGTCCATAACGGTTCGGCGGTGCAGCATTCCTCTTCTGAAGTGATCGTCGTACCAGCGGAAGACGGGGCACCAACGGTCGCTCCAACAGCTCCGCAAAGTCCTGCAGTTCCGCCAACTCCAGCAAGCCCGCTGGTTCCGGTTCCTGAAAAGAGCACGATTCCTCCTCAGGCGTAGTCTGGACTGGTCTTATCACCGAACAGAAATCGTGTGACGTCAAATAACAGTACCGCATCGGCCCGAGTTTCTTATGGAACTCCGGGCCGTTTGCCTTGACTGCCACGACGAAGATCGGTTTAGGCGTGATTGCATTTCCAATGCATCTACATCAAGAACCGTCGCAGGACGTTTTCAGTGATCTGCGAAATGTCCTTGTCAACAGGCAGCGACGCGACATAGTTGATCGAGCCAACAGAAAAGACCTGACCGCCGGACGGAGTATCGAAGATGACCATTTCCGCTCCGCCGTCGTCGCAGTTCAATCCTCGGGCAACGACATGAGTATTCGCGGGAGAACTCGCAGTTCGCTTGTCCGTTTCATGGCCCGACGCTCCGCCGGGGCATCGACAATGCAGACTGGCGGTGCCGAAAATCTGGCCATGCTTCAGACTGGTCCCGTCGAAGATCCAGTGGTTCTGATCGACGACTTGATACGGCGCTCCGGTCATGGCTCCGGCCGGAGTAAAGACGACTCCCAGCAGATTGGCTTCAGACTCGTGAGTCACCGCCATGCGACTGTCGCGTCCTCCCATACCGGAGCTCCACAGCGAAGCAATGCTGCCATTGAGCACTGACATCGTCGAGTTATCGTGAAGGGCAACTTCGCAATTCAGGCCGTTGCCTCCGAGATAGACAAGCTTTCCACCCTGCTCGAAAACCCACTTCTTGACGCGATCATACATCGTTCGCGACCAGTACTCGGGGTGCACTGCGATGATCAGAACTTTGTAAGCCGACAGATCCAGCGTGCCATCGTGCAGTTGTGTTTCGGCGTAATAGTCATACGCAATCTGCTGTTGTTCAAGCCAACCTGCCAGACGCCATTCTGCCGGAGCAATATGACAGGCCTGACGACCTTCGATCGGGTCCGTGATCTGTTCATTAAAGTCGATATGACAGAACGGTTCAGGACGCTCAAAAGAGAGCGGCACGTAACCCGGATAGCCCCAGGTGCCATGTTCAGGATCGATATATCTCTGCAGTTCAAATCTCGCGTTCACCGTCGGTGTCGGCGGTAACTGATCGGCATGAATATAGTTGCTGCGACCGCCGAACGGGTTATACGCATTCCACGTGATGTTCGACGCCAGCACCGCAACTTTGGCCGTGGGTTGTTGAGGAGCAACAATCCAGGGAAAAGAAAACTGACGCCCCGATCGAGTGCTCGCGCGGAAATAATAGAGGCCGCTGCGATCCGGAGCTGTCACGTACTGTCGATGAGTTTTGCAGGCGTATCCGACTTTGTTCCATTCCACACCGGTCTGAGTATAGTCGCCGTCAGGAGTCACCTGCATTGTCGCACGAGGGCCGTGCTCATCGTGCCAGCCGAGTTCTTTGACTCTTTCGGGCTTCCAGCCATAACGCCAGAGTTCCAGCTTGTATTGTTCAACAGAGTGAACTCGGAATTCCGCTTCGTCGCCGCTGCGAACCCACTTGGGCCAGGCATATCCCAGCAGGCCGTCCGTCAGAATGCGAAACTGATGAGGCTTTGCGACGGGGAGTTCAACGCTGGAGAACTTCGCGCCGAAACCTTCTTTTTGCAGCACGACTTTATAGGTTCCCGCAGGCAGATCGGCATACACCGCACCACTCGCGCGAGATCGCGCATCGTAGGAGGCACCGGAGGGATGGATGAACTCCAGCATCACATCCGCCTGCGCCACATAACGTTCATCACTGACGTAACCGATTAACATCGTGAAGTCTCCTGAGGAACTGATTGTATTGGCTTGAGATCAGGTGGGGTGTTGATTTAGTGTTCGTTTAAGGGCAAGTCGGAGGCGTCGGTGCCGCGAAAGGCAGTTGCCTGCAGCTTGCCGTTGAACGATTTGCAGTCGGCACTTAGCCGCCCGCAGCACAGAACTGGTAATAGATCTCCGTTGCTTTGTGCAACTGATCGATCTCAATCCACTCGTCTTTTGTATGCGCTTGAGCGATGTCGCCAGGGCCAAAGACGACGGATGGGATTCCGATTGCGGCAACTCGGGATGCATGCGTTCCGAAGGGCACGCCGATGATTTCGCGCGGTCCCACGACCGAACGAATGGCCGCACCAAGTTTCACCGCGAGCGGCCCGTTGAGTTCATCGCCCAGCGCCGAGCTCAGGCAGTATGGTTCTTCATGGATCAGATCGAAGTCGAGTTTACTGCGAAGATGTTCGATGACTTCCGCGCGAACTCCCATGCTGTCCTCGCCGGGGAGAACTCGTCGATCAATGTCGATCACGCAGCCATCAGGCACAACATTCACGCTGCTGCCACCGGAGATCAGGCCGACGCTTAACGTCGCTGGCCCGCACAGTCGATGAGCTGGCCGAGAACCCGGTAGCCATGCGGCGTAGTCTTCCAGACACTGAACAACCTTGGCCATGCGATAAATCGCATTGATGCCTTCGGACGGTCGAGAACTATGGCACGCGCGGCCGGTGGTTCGGATTTGCCAGCGAGTCGCACCGCGGTGAGCGACGACGATATCCAGCAACGTGGGCTCTGCGATGATTGCCACATCCGGTCGTTGTGGACATAGTCGATAGGCGGGTGCCCGATCAGACCAGCTACCAACCAGATGATTAATCCCCAGACTTGTGGCTTCTTCGTCACAGGTCATGGAAAGGACCACATTCGGCATGCCCTGCGGTCGATCGACGGACAGTCTAGTAAATGCGGCCAGCATCGCAGCCAGTCCGCCCTTCACGTCGCAGGAGCCACGACCATAAATCCGGCCGTCGCGTTCGGTTGGTTCGTAAGGAGGAATCGTCATGCCATCGACGGGAACGGTATCCTGGTGTGCATCGAGCAGAACGGTTTTTGTGGCCTCCGGAGAATCGATTCGCGAGATCACGTTGGCTCGACCGTCGGCGGTTTCGACAACTTCCACAGGGAGATGGTGGTTGTTCAGATACTCAACAAGCCACGCCGTGACTCGACCTTCGTAGTATTCGTCACCGGAGACATCTCGCCCCATGGGATTCACGCTGGGGATCGAAACCAGATGTTTGAGAATTGGCAGTGGATCAACGGACGATTTTGCGTTCATGGTTTCCGTCATAAGAAGGAAGGCTGAGAGATTTCGAGGTTGGAGTTTCAGTCGGAAGTGATTCCTGTCCCGAAACGGGGCGGTGGTAGTCTGGATTCTTTCCGTTGACGTCGTAAGTGTCACGCGATGGCGGAAAAAATTATGTTCGATGATGCGGACCGTTCAGAGAACGACGTCGTCGCCGGTCCGATTCTCCTGGCGTGGACGGCAGTGTTGACCTAATCAGGATTGTCGGTGACGAAAAATGGGGACAAGAAAAGTCCCGGGTGACAACGGGCCAGCGACGGGGTAGACTTCGGTGGCATCGCCGGGCGGGTCAAACTGTCACGCGGCAATTCGAACAGACTTCTGAATTCGGGAGGCAGATCCGTGAATCATTTCACTCGACGCCATTGGATCGCTCAGCAATCGCTGGGATTGGGAAGTCTTGCCTGGGCCTGGCTCCAGCAGCAGGGTTTGAAGGCGGAACCGCCGAAACCGAATCTCGAAGCGCCGTCGTTTGATATCACTCCCAAAGTCCCTGCGGCCAGGCCTCAGGCCACCGCCATGATCTCCATGTTCATGCAGGGCGGGCCGAGTCATATCGATATGTTCGATCCCAAGCCGGAACTCAACCGGCTGCACATGAAAACTTATACCGGCGACATCAAGTATGACAACGCGGGTGAAGCCAGCAGCAAGTTGTTCGGTTGCCCGTGGCGCTTCCGCAAATACGGTCAGTGCGGGATGGATCTCAGTGAGCTTGTGACTCATCTTGGCTCCGTCGCTGACGATATCTGCCTGATTCGTTCGATGCACACAGGTGTCAATAACCATGGCGAATCCATCAATGCGCTGAACACAGGCCGTCAACTTTCCGGGCGTCCTTCATTGGGTTCGTGGATGACGTATGGGATGGGCAGCGATTGTGTGAACCTGCCCGCGTTCATGGTGTTGACTGATCCGTCGGGGTTGCCAGTATTGGGCGTAGAGAACTGGCAGAACGGTTGGCTACCTTCGGTTTATCAGGGAACAGTCGTTCGCTCGCAGGAACCTCGAATTCTGAATCTTGATCCTCCGCCATCGCTCAAAGGCGCAAGTCAGGAAAAGATGCTGCGTTATCTGCGTCGGCTCAACGAAGAACATCTCGCACGGCATCCGGGGGAGCATGATCTGTCGGCGAGAATGCAGAGTTATGAACTGGCCGCCGGGATGCAAATCGCGGCCAAAGAAGCGATGGATATTTCTCAGGAGACTGAGGCGACTCAGAAGCTGTACGGGATCGATGACCCAAAGACTCAGGAATATGGAAGCCGCTGCCTGATCGCTCGTCGACTGGTCGAACGC
>CAIXQV010000956.1 GCA_903921605.1 uncultured Planctomycetaceae bacterium
GCGAAGTTCGTCAAGGAAGGCGACGTACTGCTGGGGCTGGATGGATTTGAAACACTTGGTCCGGTCAATCTGAATTACATCCTGAAGCAGGATCGCATTCAGAAGGCCACATCGATGAAGTGTCAGATCTACCGCAAGGGCGGAAATCCTCTGGAAGGCACGCTGTTGCTTTCTCGCTGATCACTGCAGATAAACGAATTCACTTGAAGCCAGAACCACCTGACAGGCAACACTCCACGCCGCGGTCAGCCGATCCTTGTCGCTGCGAGCGTCAGACGAAAACGTCTGTAGGGTGTCCTGAATCAACTGCAGATCCTGAGAGATTTCGTCATCCGAGGGCTCCCGGCCAAGACAGGTCACGTAAATCTCTTTGACCCGTTCTGAGTCGGTGGAATCCGTCGTCAGGACTCGCCCGGCCAACGCGTCGGCCGCCTGCATCACAAAGTCACTGTTCATCATCATCAGCGCCTGAGGCGCCACGGTTGTGGTGGCTCGATCGCCTGTTGGTACAGCAGGGTCAGGAAAATCCAGCAACTGGAACATCTCAAAGACGTTATTTCGAATCACCGGCAGATACAGCGATCTTCGAGCACTGTTGTAATCGGTCGTATCGATCGACGTGTGATCAAACAGGTAGCCACGATTCTTTACCTTCAGCAACGACCCGCCCATGGTCGCATCCAGCTGACCACTGACAAACAACAGCGAGTCGCGGATTTCCTCTGCGGCCAGACGTCGTACTGGAAAACGACTCCACAGCCGATTGTCAGGATCGGCCGTCGCCGCTTCCGATGAAACATGAGTGCTCTGCTGATACGTATTCGACAGCAGGATCACCCGATGCATCTCTTTCAAAGACCACTTGCGGTGAATGAATTCCTTCGCCAGCCAGTCAAGCAGTTCCGGATGAGAAGGCTTTTCTCCCAGAAGTCCGAAGTTATCAGCCGACGCAACCAGCCCACGTCCGAAGTGCCATCTCCAGACTCGATTCACAAGAACTCGTGACGTCAACGGATGGTGATCATTCACAAGCCATTCCGCCAACTCGCGACGGCCACTGTGCAGTCCCGAGAACCCAGGCATCTCCGGCCCCTTCATGACGGCCGGCACATGACGTGGGACGACATCGCCCAATCGAGACGGGTTGCCGCGTACATGAATGGGCACATCGACGATTTCGTCCTCGGTGACACCCATCGATGTTGGTAATTCCGGGGGAGCTTTCTCCAGAGCCGCGAGTTCTTCTCGCAACTTCGTCAGTGTTGTTCGAGTCTCTTCAGGATACTGCGACTCCTTCGATTCCGGGGGAATTGCTCCATCGGGTAGTGACGCCTGCAAGGCTTCGTCAGCAGACTTGACGGTGGTTTCAATCGCCATCTTTTTCGCCGCGAGCTGAGCCTCATAATCGGCCTGCATCTGAGTCGCCTCGGCCGACTTCAACGGGTGTTCATGCCACTTCGCGACCTTGGTATAAGTATCCATGGTGCGAGTACTCTTGAAGATCCCGGCGAGCCCGTAATAGTCAGCCGTGTCGATCGGGTCGAACTTATGATCATGGCACCTTGCACATCCGAACGTCATTCCCAGAAAGACGCGGCCGACGGTATCGATCTGCTCATCCACAATATCCATGCGCATCTTTGGCATGTTCACTTCGGCCAACACCTTGGGACCGATCGACAGAAACCCAGTCGCCGTTAAAAGTTCATTTCGAAGTTCATCTGACGAGGCTTCCAACTGATCGCCTGCGAGCTGTTCGCGGATGAACTGATCAAAAGGTTTGTCGGCGTTGAAAGACCGAACGACATAATCGCGATAGCGCCAGGCATTGCCGTGCGCCACGTTTTCATCAAGCCCATTGGAATCAGCATAACGAGCAATATCCAGCCAGTGACGTCCCCAGCGTTCGCCATACGCGGGCGAACTGAGCAGTCGCTCAATCAGTTCAGGATAAGCCTCCGGACGTTCGTCGTGCAGAAATGCAGAGATCTCCGCTGGCGCGGGAGGAAGTCCGGTCAGATCAAACGTGACTCGCCGAATCAAGGCTTGCTTATCGGCCTTCGGTGCTGGTGACAACCCTTCCGCTTCAAGCCGGGCCAGAACAAATCGATCCAGATCAGACTGCGGCCAGGCGGAGTTCTGCAC
>CAIXQV010000957.1 GCA_903921605.1 uncultured Planctomycetaceae bacterium
ATTCTCCAGACTATTGCCAGTCAGCGTATCACCCAGTGAACCGCCGATGACGTTTTCGATCGAGTTGTTCGACAACAACTGAAGTGTCAGACGTGAAGCCGTGACGACCTGCGATGCTGTGCTGGCCAGGTCAACCGCGATGGCCTGAGCCGTCGTTGCACCGAAGTTGAGTGTATCGATGCCGCCCGCATCGTGAATACTGTCAGTACCAAGGACGGTGTCCGTATCAAAATTGTAGGTGTCGTCTCCAGGTCCTCCGACGAAAACATTCCTGAGTGAATTTCCGGTGATCGTGTCATTCAGTGTCCCGCCAATCACACTCTCGATGGTATTATCAGCAGATAGATTCACCGTCAGATTACCGGCCGCCACCGTCTGTAAGGCCGCATTAGCAAGATTGATCGCGAGATTCCGGGTCGTCGTTGCACCGAAGTCCAAAGTATCCGCCCCACCACCAGCTTCGTTGATGGTGTCGGCTCCGAGGATCAGATCGGCGTCGAAAAGATAGATATCGTTTCCAGCAGCTCCGGTGAGGATATCATCACCTCCGCCACCGCTCAGTCGATTGGGGCGAGCGTTTCCTGTCAGCGTATCGCCCAGTGATCCACCGACCACATTCTCAATCGAATTTCCTGTGGCGAGTCTCAGCGAAAGATTGGCATTCACGACCTGGGTCGTATTGAGACCCAAATTGACCGCCAACGAGGTACTCGTTGTCTGGCCGAAATCTAATGTCTCAAGCCCTGAAACATCCGTGATGATATCGGTTCCCGAGGCCAGGTCCGTGTCGAAGACATAAACATCATCACCGGTTCCTCCGTTGAGAGTATCATTGGCAACTCCACCGATCAGCCTATCATTTCCACCATCGCCGTTGAGCGTAGCCGAAATGGACAAAAGTCGATCGACAGCCAACTGATCATTGCCGGTCAAGCCATTCATCTCGATATTGTTAACTTTCGTGAGATCGATCGAATAGTTCACGCCGTTGTGAGCCACCTGCAGTGACACCGCCGCCCCCGCAGGTGCAACTCGTTCAACGCTCATCTCATCAGCAAAATTGCTGCCGGTCAGTAACAACACTCCTGAGTTCAACTGCACGGGTGCATTCGAACGATAACGCTGTGCGTAAATGCCATAGCCGCTGTCTTCCTGAAATTCGCTGTCCCACGTAACAACAAAATCACCGTCGGCATTCATCGCAACCACTGAATTTACCTGAGTGCTCGCGGTAAACGTGTTGACACGGAACTCGCCCTCTTGTGTCCCTCCAGCCGCGTTATAACGCTGTGCATAGATACCGAAGCTCTTGCCGTCCTGGTCCAGGCTTTCCCAGGAGACAACGAAATCTCCGTCCGCATCCATGGCCACTGACGGAGCCCTTTGCATGCCCGGCGTAAATGTGTTGATGCGAAACTCTCCTCCCTCCATCAATCCCGTCGCGTTATAACGCTGAGCATAAATCCCCAAACCGCTGCCGTCCTGAACTGAGCTGCTCCAGGCAATGATGAAGTCTCCATCATCAGCCATCGCTACAGAAGTGTCGCCCTGACTGCCGACCGTAGTCGTGTTCACGCGAAACTCGCTGCCCTGTACCAAACCTGCCGAATTGTATCGCTGTGCGTAACTGCCGTAGCCAGCGCCGTCCTGACCTGTGCTGGTCCAGGTGACAACAAAGTCACCGTCGATATCCATCGCCACGTCTGGTGCGACTTGAGCATTCGCCGTGAACGTGTTGACGCGGAACTCAATCCCCTGCGCCACTCCTGCAGCCGTGTAGCGCTGAGCGTAGATCCCGGTGCCGCTGCCGTCCTGACCGTCACTTTGCCACGTAACGACAAAGTCTCCAACGGCATTCATCGCCACAGATGGAGATTCTTGATCATTGGTTGTAACTGTGTTGACACGGAACTCGGCCCCCTGCGCCACGCCCGCTGAATCAAACCGCTGAGCGTAGACACCCAGACCGCTGCCGTCCTGACCAAAGTTCTGCCAGACAACGACGAAGTCCCCATCCGCATCCATCGCTACCGAAGAATGCGAGTGAACTGACGTCGTGTTCGTATTCACGGGAAACTCGTCCCCAGTCGGCAGACCTGCCGCATCATATCGCTGGGCGTAGATATTCCCCTGAGCTTCACTATCCCACGTGACGACAAAATCGCCATCCGCATCCATCGCAACGGAGGAATGAGCCTGTTCAGTCGGCGTGTATGTATTGACTCGGAACTCCGCCCCTGCAGCCTGAACATTGGTCATTGCAAACACGTGCTGATAGCTGCCGCCGGGGGTTCCATTCAGATCTCCATCCAGCGAATTGCCTGTCAGGCCTCTGACCGCGTCCAGCACAGTTAAGCGGAACGTTCCGGCCGTCAATGATGCTCCAAGTGTCAACTCGGCTTCATACTTGTTCGTCTCATTATTCAGTTCAAACGTGATGCCCGTGATCAGACTGCTCACATTGATGCCGTCCTGCGTCAGTTGCCAGTTCGCCGGATTCAGCACGCTATTGGCACCACTCACCCCACCGCTGACATTCATGTCTTCCGAGAACACCACCGTCAGCGTATCCAGTGTGGTACTCAGTCGCCCGCCCGGAGCAATCTGTCGTTCTAAGTCTCGAACTTCGGTCACCGTCGGCCCGGCAGTGACTGTTGTTTCGTTAAACCGCTGCCCATAGACGCCGGAATTGGACCCATCCTGACTGAAACTCTCCCATGTCACAACAAAATCCCCGTCCGCATCCATCGCCACGGACGAATGGCGTTGTTCGTCCACCGTTTC
>CAIXQV010000958.1 GCA_903921605.1 uncultured Planctomycetaceae bacterium
ACTCGTTTACGCGCAGTGGCTTGTGAGATTGTCAGTGCCGTCACGCGAAAAGCACTTCGCGATTATCCTGGTGTGGTGGTTCGCGGGGCGATTTGTCCTGTGGAAGCATGGACGGCTATCGGACTGAACGACGCTGTTCGAGCCGTTCATCAGAAAATGGAGTCGCACAAGAATCGCCTGATTCCGGCAGAATCCCGCTTTCAGACACTGCCGTTTGTGCAACCCTGTGTCCACAGTGGATTGCCGGCATCCCTGCGTTCGAATCAGTCGGATCAACCTGACGACACAAAGGCGTGTTCCACCATCGTCCACAAGAAGCTGGCTGCAGCCGATGATGGACGAGAACGCATGAACAAGCTGCTTCCCGCGGAGTTGCAGTTCTCTGCCAGCCTGTCGGACCTGGACAATTGTCTCAGCTTCGAGCGACTGATTGCAGTCATTCATGCGGACGGAACTGGCATTGGAAAACTCCTGCAGGCACTTGCCCCGAAATATAATGAAGGGGCTCGGTCGCATTTGCAGAAACTGCGGCTGTTCTCCATGTCTCTGGACAATGTGGCACGCAGAGCTTGTACACAGGCCCTGGAAGAGCTGGCGAAACTCGATCCTCGCGCGGCGTTACAATCTGGAACAATCAGTTCTCTTGAAGTCTCTGCGCTTCCGCTCATCGTTGGCGGCGATGATATCACGATCGTGATCAAGGGCGAACTCGCGTTTAGCTTCGTTAAGCTCTTCCTGGAAGCGTGGGAGCGGCTCGTGCAGGACTGTACAGATATCGCTGACATCGCACAGGAAGTCTACCGCGTTCCGCGAATTGGCATGGCAGTGGGCATTGCTGTTGTCAAGCCTCATTTTCCGTTCTCGCTGGCCTACGAGCTTGCCGAGCAACTGGCTTCAAGTGCAAAGCAACGTGTACGTACGCAGGCAAAAATGTCTGATGGTCACACGTATCCACTTTCAGTTTTCGATTTCCATATTCACCGCGCGTCCAGCCTGGATGACCTCAGTGAGATCCGCAGTGAACTGAAGGTTTTCGAAGAAGTGGGCTCAGGCGAGAGCAAAGTTGTGCAGTCCACAAACCTCTGGGGTGGCCCCTATGTGGTGACTTCGCTGGAATCAGAAAGAATGGACGAACTTAATTCCGACAGGCGGGCAACGCTCTCAAAGTGGGCTGCAGCGCACTCTGCCAAAGGCCTCTTCGAAGTTGTCGATGCGGTACAGCAGGAAAACGACGACGGCATGATTCTGCCGAGTTCACAACTGCATGAACTGCGATCCGCTTTGTTTGAAGGACGAGCGAAGGCTGATGAATACCTCAACCTGATCAAGGCACGTTACAACGTAACGTGGGAGAACGTTCTGAGCAACGGCAGCCTGTTTCAGGAGGATTCCGGCGGGGCGGAGAAGTTCACGAGACTGCTGGATGCCATCTCGCTGACGAAGCTGCGGTTGCCGAAAACCTGATCGGCGATCATGCATGTCATGGGCCAGGTCTGACATGCAGCAATTCAATGAAATCCCCAAGGGAGTTTTCAGATGAGCAATAAGAACAACAACAGGCAGAATGCCTCTTCTCAAACAGATAAACATGCGCCGCCGAATTCCGTAGCGGGCCGGACTGAGAAGCCGAACGAATCCTCTGCCCCTAACGCCAGCTCAAAAGCTGCGAAGATCGAGATTGCTGAACAGAGTCGACCATTCAGCGATGAAGGCCAGCGGCATCTCACCTTCGATCTCCAGCTCAAGTTTCTCACCGACTGGCACATTGGCTCCGGTCTGGAGGAGCCTGGCGGTGATGATCGGCTGGTTATCCGTGACCATTTTGGATTGCCCTTTGTTCCTGCCAAAACATTAACGGCCGTGCTGCGGGACGCGGCGGAGCAGTTGGCGATCGGGACAGCACTGGAGTCCGTCCCGTTGTCGGATGAGAGCAACGATCCAACTGCGGCTGACCAGGACTGTCGGGATAAGCTGCGCAGAGATATCGTGCAGTCGCCTCTGTATCAGTGGGTGCTTTGGCTCTTTGGAGATCAGCCGACGCGGGCAGCAGAACTCCGGAATCAGGCAAGTATCCAGGGCGGACGGTTGTCGATTCGCCCTGCTCACCTGCCCGAGACCCTCTGTGAAATACTGCGACCGCTTCCCAACATCACTACGAACGCAGCAGCAAATTTGGCTCGAAGAGATCAGAGAGCAGCTTTGACGTTCTCAAAGTCAGCGACTCGCGTTGGTCGAAATGGACAGGCTTCGGATCGATCCTTGCGAAAAACAGAAATGGCTCGCAAAGGTCTGATCCTTTACGCCAAACAGGGAGCGCTCGATCTGGAAAATCTGTCGCCTGACGAGCGGTCTTTCGCAATTCATTTCCTCAGTGCTGCCGTTTATTGTGTTGAGCGGCTTGGAGGGAAACGTCGACGTGGCGCTGGAAAGGTAAAGCCGAGCAGCAGTGGGTTGCCGGATCGCGATGCAGTGGCCGTCTTTTTTGAGAAGCTGAACGGCAAAATTCCAGCTCCGCCGATCTCGATGCAAAGTGTGTGCTCGCAAACAACTGAGACCATGCGGTCCGGCGACGAGTCTCCGGAGAGTAAGATCGGATCAGTTCCTGCAACTCCAGCCGATGATACCTGGATTGAGATCCCATTTACGATTCGACTCCGAACGCCTTTGCTGGTGGCGGATCGTGTGACCGGGAACGTGGTCCGGTCCCTGGATTATCTGCCCGGAACCATGATCCTCCCGATTCTAACCCGACTCTTGAAGGGCCGTGGTGAATACTCAGTCAGCGAACTTTTGAAGGCCGATCGTCTGCGAATTTCGAACGCATCGTTGGCATTTCGTAAAGGCTCAGAAGTTAGAAAAGTTCGAGGCCTGCCGGTACCTGCTGCATTTCACCATGCGAAGGGTGAAGAGCAGGTTTTCAGCAAGGGCAGAGTCTCCAATCGTCTTCACGAACCTGGAAAGTTCGACGAACATCCCAAGTCGCTCCGAAGCGGGTTTATCGCTTTGACAGGAAATACGTTGCCGGTCTATGGCGTACCGAAGAGAGTTTTTCGACCTCATAACACGGTGGATGAAGAATCCCAGCGGCCCACCGAGGCTGTAGGGGGTGTTTTCGGATATGAAGCGCTGGCCGCTGGCACTGAACTGGCGGGAACAATACGAATCCGAGCCAGTCTGAAGAAAGATCCAACCGACAAAACGGAACAATCGCAGAACGGGATTCCGGCATGGATGAATGAGTGCATTCCAGTGAACCAGTCGACAACATGTCGGCTGGGACGATCCAGTAAGGATGACTATGGCCAGGCTGAGATAACGTTTGAAGAAAAAACTATCGAAGACCAGGGAAGTTTATCTGATAGCGGTGCTGAGACAGTCGGCGGATTTACGGTCTGGCTGACATCAGACCTGATCCTGCGAACAGCGGCACTCAGCCAAAGGCCTGCGCAGGCACTGCTGATTGAAACGCTGGCAGAATCGCTCGGCGTGTCTGCGGCTGATCTGGAATGTGATCAGGATCCTGAGAAACCGGACAGCTTCATCAGATACCGTCGTCATGAGTCATGGCACGTCGGCTGGTCGTTACCACGGCCTTCGTTCGTCTCCATCGCCGCAGGAAGCTGCCTGCGAGTCCGCTTGAAGGCTCCGAATTTGGTAACTCGGAAGCAACTTGCCAGACTGCAACGTGAAGGACTTGGGGAACGCCGCGCTGAAGGATTTGGAGAAATCCGGATTAACGAGCCGCTGTTAAGTCGTGCGTTGGAGAATCTCTCGTCTCCATCTGGCTGGAGTGTTCTTGATGGCAACCCGACCTCGAGTTCCAACAGCACTGGGCAATCGGTTTCCGATCTGGCCGTCAGGGAACGCATCGATCTGATCGTCTGTCGAAAGCGGATCAAGCGAGCTGTCAGTGCCGTTCTGGAAAGTGGTCGTTCGGACTGGCCCCTTCTGAAACTACTGATGGGCAAAGATGGGCCACCTGCCTCTCAGGTGGGTGTGATCCGCAGTGCATTGGCAGCACTCGACGGCCCTCAGGGAGCTGATTCGCGTTTGGTCAAGTTGATCGACAACCTTGAAAGACGACGTGGTGATCGATGGCCGGGAAGATCGCTGGCGATGATCAAAGAACTTGTCACGTCGCCGGACGAGATTTGGAAACGCCTGGGTTTGTGTTTTGAGCCGAGCGAGGCGGACGCAACTGATGCGGGTGGCAAGATTAATGTGCTGCCTCGGCTGGCACAGAATCCCGGTTCCACATTTAAACTTCGCCATCAGTTATTCGCCGAAGCGGTCCGGCTGTTGCTTGAATCTGCGTTTCGAAAGATTCAGCGTCAGCGTGAGGCAAGCCGTTCGGGCAAAGTGACAGCAACGACAGAGGAGACAAGATAATGGCCAGGATTCTTCGCAGCCGTATTGATGTGGAAGGAACGCTTGTCGCACTGGATGCCCTGCACCCGGGCTCGGGAGTGACGGACTATCGTTCTGATCTGTCGATTGCTCAGGACGGGGAAGGCAACCTGTATGCGGCAGGGACATCGCTGACCGGCGCACTGCGGGCATGGTGTGAACGACGATTCCCAGCGGAACTTGTTGAGACCGTTTTCGGCTTTCAGAATAAAGACAAGGGGCACGCATCCTTCCTGTTTGTCGAAGATGGAGTGCTGGAGGACTCGAACGGAACGCCTTTACAGGACAACCATCCTGAAATTCGGGAACACGTGGGGCTGGATGATCAGTACGGTACGGCTGCAGCCGGAATCAAATTCAATCGAGCTGTTGTGCCGGCTGGAACGAAGATCAAATTTCACCTGTTGTTGCAGATACCGCAGACGTTTTCGGCGACGACTTCTGGAAAAGTCAGTCCCGATCATGCCCGTGCGATGTTGGCACATTTGTTGACTGCGATGCAGTCAGAAGATGGCATCCGCATAGGAGCAGGCAAAAGCCGCGGGCTCGGACGCGTTCAGCTCACGGAATGCTCTGTCTGTGAAAGGTCATACGGAATTTCCGGGCTCAGTTCCCGCTTGGGGCGTGCTTCGAAGAGTCAGACTGGTTCAAACGATGCGGGGCTCTCCGCAACAATCGAACAGTGGGCCGCACAGCACACAAGGACTCATATTCCTCGAATTCGCATAGAGATTCACTGGACTCCGCAACTGCCAACCATGTCCAAAAGCAGTATTGATGGTCTGCTGGTGGATACTGTGCCGCTGCTTGGCGCCACGAATGACGGAACCGCACCGCTCATTGCCGGAAGTTCGCTTAAGGGCATATTTCGTTCTCGAGCAGAACTCATTCTGCGAACCATCCGGAAGCGATACCAGCCAGATTGGGCCCAACGGGGCGAAGGCTATCGACAGGACAAACGTTTTCGACAGCAGCTGGGCGAGAACCTTCCTCTGATTGCGTCGCTGTTTGGCAGAAAAGGAAGTAGAGGGACATCTGACGAGAACGCCCTCGCGGCACTCAGTGTGATGGATTGTTTCTCAAAAGGCATTCAGTCGCCTCTGCGTTGGGCACAGTTATTCGAAGGTGTTACGGGTAATGCCGCAGCAGAATCAGTGGACCGCGGCGAATCAGATCATCAACTGGCGATGAAGGCAGTGCAACAGGCAAAGTTAAACGTTGGGAGACCAGGCTGGAAAGTGGCGTTCCATAACGCCATCAATCGTTGGACGGGCGGGACGGTCGATAACAAGTTGTTCCAGGTGCTTGAACCTCACTCCGAAGTATGGCATCCCTTCGTCCTGGAACTGGATCTGGATCGAATCGGCAAGACCTACTCAAACGACGGAGCGACGGATAACGGCAACGCGGAAATGTTGAGAAAGCAGTCCCTAGTGCTCTTACTTCTGGTACTGCGAGATCTTACGAAGCAACGTATTCCAATCGGCTTTGGTGGAAATCGCGGACTGGGCGAAATTGCGGTGAGCAGCATCAATATGAAGCCAATTGAAGGGCAACCCTTTGGCTTAAGAAAACCTCTGAACACCACCGAGACCCAGTCGCCTTTTTCGGCCTTCGAGGAAAATGACCTCAAAGATCTGAAAGAAGCCCTGGAGACAGCCTGGCAAACAATCTTGCCCCAGCCGGAACAGAACGAGGAGCCCGCCCATGTCTAAAACAAATGCCGTTTCCCGTCTTACACTTCATGTTCTGTCAACGAATACACTTACGTCTTTGGAAGGCTGCGTCAGGGAGTTCAAGAGTCTGGCTGCACTGTCGTCCGAGAACCTCGCCGTTGGCTGGGCGATATCGCCAGACAGTTGTGCAGCCATGCGCATGACGGATTCTGACGTGCAGCAGATGCCCTCTGATTCATCAGTGCAGGGAAAGCCCTTCGAGGTGCGATTGTTTACGAAAGACTATGACGTTCGCTGGCTGCAGGTTCGACCGGGGCTTGGAAGAGCAGCGATCGTAACTGAACTCCATGTCAACGATTCCGAGCTCGCAACATTAGGGGAAAACTGGAAGCTTGCGTGTCACGAGCAGGTCGAACCTATCAGGGATCAAAACTACCTTGTCTGGGGCAAGGTCCTCGCAAGCGTCCCCGATTCGGCATGGACAACAATGACCGATGCACGCATTGGAGAAATCCAGGTTCCCGTGAGCAACGCAAACAAAGGCCAAAGTGTTGTCTTGAAGTACGTGGAGTATCTCCACGAAGCCGACGAAGACGGGAATGTGGTCGTGTTCGAAGAGCGACTGTGTGGGTTCCTTCCACGATAAGTCAATTTCCGGAACCAACCACGGCGAGTTTGATATTCACCTTTGGTCTGAAGCGAACGAAGTGACCAGTTTTCTTAAGCAGGAATTACGGCAATGCCTGAGTTCAATGGATATCTGAAGTTTCCCGGCAATGGTCAAAAGCCCGTCCTTTGGAAGGAGGGTGACACGAAGGTGCAGGAGGTCAAGAACTCGCAGGTCGATGCATCTTTTCGGCAGGAGTTTGATGCCCTGAAGAACGCGAAACGCAGTGAACAGATTCCGATCACGTTTACCAGTTCGGGCACGCCGCAGGCGATTCAGCGCCGTCGCCCCGTGGTTTCGCAGGCTGCCGAGCCGGAAACGGTTGCCAGAAGTGCTGGCAATCCATCGCCCGAAATGGGCACTGCAATACCCGAGCCTGCCGTGGCTCAGCCGATGACTGGATTCAACAACACGTTCAACTTCGTTCGTGCTCTTCCAAGAAATCTGGCTCGAGAATCGTCAGTCCCTGCAGGACTGGGGGACGGGATCCCTTTCGGCCATCACGCCCTTCACGAGGCTTTGTTCACTGGGACAATCCGGATCAAGGCGACCGTAAAGACACCGCTGCTGATCGTTGATGCCGAGACTCAGCGTTCCGATTCTTCTGTTGATCAGATTCGTGGGCACTTCGAGTTTCAGATGCGGAAGGACTCGAACGGCAACCTGTTGGTCTGTCCGACCTCTGTCAAAGGGCCACTCTCGGCTGAGTATGAGGCGATCACAAACTCGCGGCTTCGTGAATTCAGCGGACATGATGCTCCACTGGCGTACCGCATGCAGGCGACGGAAGGACTTTCAATGGTGCCTGCACGTATCGAAGCCAATGGAGTGCGACTGCTCTTGGGGACCACGACATTCGATGAAAGAAGAAGACGATGGGAAGTTCCAGGTAGACAAATGTACGCTGCCTGGCTGCGCATGTATGGAGAGCACCGAAACGCTTGGGGGCGATTAGCCCAACACGGCACATTCGTCTGGGCTTACATCACCAAATGGAACCACTCTGGTCCTGATTTTCGTTTTTGGAATGTAGAAGAGCTACAGGATGGGCACTTGCCAGAACCAACAAACATACCAACGAATTTTCGAAAAGATTGGAGACGTGGCGAGATTGCTCCAAATCACCTAGGCCATTGGGTGCAGGGATACGTCTCCATCACCAACCAAAATATTGACAGAAAGCATGACGAGCGGGTTTTCTTCTTTTCAGAATCGAAGCAAATCACGGTGAACGATACACAATGGAAGGAACTCAGCAGAAACTGGACTGCTTTGATTCAAAGCTATCAGGATTGCCACGATGAAGAAGCGGTTTGGCATCGCCCTGGCAATAAAAGAGACGCCGCTCCAGAAGATTATTTGGGTAGGGAACCCGGTCAGACAGCTTGGTCGCGACAGGTGTATTTGGACGGAAAACTAAGGAGAGATAATCGTCAGGAGCAACCGGATGCAAGAGAGTTGACAGAGGGAACTCTTTGCTACGCGCAAGTCACGGGCACGGGCCAAAACCTTCGCATTACCGGGCTCTTCCCCGTGATGATTTCACGTCAGCTTTTCCCGATGTCTCCTGAATCACTGCTGGATCAATCACTGCGCCCGGCAATGAAGTTAGAGGACTTGTCGCCAGCAGATCGTGTCTTCGGATGGTGTCGCGATAACAAGTCGGACAAACTGAAAGAGAACTCAGGAAAGCCCGGTGCATACAAGGGACAGTTGAGGATTGGAAAGATTGAGTGTTCGGAAGATGCGATTGAACGGCTTCAACAACGAGTCTCACTTGGCATCCTGAGTACCCCTAAACCATCCCAGGCATGCTTCTACACAACGAAGGCTCCGTGGAAAGGCTTCGCAGACAAGAACTCGGGTTACAAATCTGGCGACAAGCTTCGCGGACGCAAGGTGTATCCGCATCAAAAGTTCACTGACGATTTTCCGTCATATTGGAGTTCGCAGCGATCTGGGGAAATCAATCAGGAATTCAGGTTGCCTTCCGATTCAAGGAACTCGAACCAAAACCGATCCATCACCGAATGGGTAAGAGTCGGGACTGAGCTTACGTTTACGATCCACATAACAAATCTGTCGAAAGTGGAGCTTGGTGCCTTGCTCTGGATGCTGTCGCTGGACCAGCATTACGAGGGGCACAAGCATTTCCACAAAATGGGGGCCGCGAAGCCGTTTGGATTTGGTAGCGTTTCGATGGCAATTGAAAGCACAGATCTCCGATCTGGTGACGACTGGGCGAGATACTACCTTTCACTTGATGCAAACGCTGACGAGGCATGTCAGCCAGAACAGGCTACACTTCGCACCGGCGCCATCGAAGCCTACAAGCACGCCGTTAAGGCAGCGTGGGGGGGAAACGTCGCAACGTTTGAAAAAGTTTCATTCATCGAAGAGTTCCTCGCAGCGGCCAGGGGCGTCGACGGGCCGGTTCATTATCCGCGAGTATCACCATCGCCGGACCCTCGGGGCGAAAACTTTAAGTGGTTTGGTCAGGTCCCGCAGGCACTCCCATTCTTGTCCACTTCCGAAACGGCCCGGCTGCGATACCAGAACCAGTGATTCAGAATACAGCGGAAAGCGAAATGGCCAGTGCCTCTGCAACGGAACCGGAACGACGATTGTTTGTGGTCGTGGCGACTGGGCAGAACGTCTCAAACCTGCCTCCGGTGCTGGAGCTGGCGCGAGACGGAGACCTGGTGCTCTGGATCGAAAGTCAGATGGCGGCTCAGCAGCAGTGGGCTGCGGGGGCTAAGCAGATCTTCGCGGCACTGGGACTCGAACAGCTTCCGCCGATCATCGCGGAGGAAATCAACGATCCGGTACAGATTACTCAGTTGTGTCAGGAAGTCGCGGAGCATTGGCGTGGGAAAGCGCGTCCGGTGCTGGTCACGAATGGCGGGACGAAGCTCACTCCGATCGGACTGATTGAAGCGTGGCGTGACCAGAACCCCGTCATTCTCTACGGAAATGACCGACCTGCCGAGCTGTGGACTTTTGCTTCGGGTCTGAACGCTTCGCCCGAACGTGTCCCCTATGCCAGTGACCGGATGACTCTTCAGCGAATTCTGGCTGCGTCGCAGCACGTTATGCAGCCCGGTGAAGGCGTCTGCATCTGGCCGGAAGAATCTGCAAATGAGTTCTCCAGTGAGCCCTATGCTGTTGATCGTGACTATACGGCAGACCTTCATCGGTCTCATTTTCTGTGGAATCTGACAGACGAAACGGATGATGTCTCCGGCGTCTCGTACAAGAGCCTGATGGAACTGGATATTCAGGACCAGTGCAATCAATGGAAACGAAGCATGTTTCGCATCTTTCTGGCGGCCAACAAGACAAAGATCCAAACTGGCCCCAGGCGAAATGATCTGAATTATCAACTGCAGTTTGTGACAGACTGTTTTCCGGAAGCCATGTGGGAACAGATCTTCCATTCCACTCTCAACCTGCATCGAGTGGCCTTGAAGCGAAAAGAAAAGGCTGCCAGAGAAATGCCCGTTGCGGCCATCGGACCTGCGTTTGAAAGAGCGGTAGCAAGTAGACTTCTGCTTTGGCTAAATGCCACATCTGGTGCTGGTGGATGTGTGCATTCCGCATGGAGTAACGTAAAAGTCCGCCGTGTCCGTGATCCGTTAACGATTGTGGCGGAGTTCGATTTGCTGATCGTTCTAAGAAACGGCATTCTGCTGCATCTGGAATGCAAATCCTTCAGACTGACGCAAAAAGACCTTGATGCCCGGATCACTACACTGCATCGGACGGGGTCGCAGCTTGCCCAGATGGCAGTCTGTATCCCACTGTTCACAGAGTTTGCGATCGAGCCCTGGTTTCAGGCCTCACATGAACTGCGAAAACGCATAGAAGCTTCCGGATTCACCCGTTGCATTCCCCTGACACTGCTCAATCAACCGGAGAGTTATAGCCAGCCGATGGACAATGCAGTTGTCAGCAGCGATTGCCCCTCGTTTGAAGAGTCTCTGCAGAAATGGCTCTTACCATACACTCGTAGAGACACCGTGATGTGATTGAAGGAACCACTACTTTGCGCATCTGGAATCTGACACCCCACGCAATCGTCTATGACGACGGACTTCACCGTCAGGAGTTCCCCAGTGACGCTACGGTCCGCCTCTCGCAAAAGGAATCGACCAGTGAACCGATCGGATTTTTGCAGACAGTTTGCACGACCTATGGACCGCCGGAAGGCCTTCCTGAAGCGATCGCGGCGGGCGATGTGCTGTTGGTCTCCAGCTTGGTCGCGGAGCACTGGCCGGAGATTCATCGCCTTGCGGACGTGATCGTGCTTGTCCCGGATACGGGACCCACATGTCGTAGAAGCTCAGACGGTCAGGTATCCTCAGTCTGCCGCTTCATACGCAAATGATCGAAAACCGAAGGAAATCACATGATCACTCCGGTGTTTTTGCAGACCCCCTCAAAATGGCTCAAAAACGCCCTTGGGTCTGCAAAGTCGTAAGCTTTTTTGTGAATTGACTTTACGACAACACTGCCAAAATTTTCAAGGGGTGGACAAACGCTCGATGATTGACATTTCGCCCAGGGTCTGCAAAAGTTCGCCTAACGAGTTACGCAGCAACACTTTGCGAAAGGTGCTGTCGCATCGACTCAGGCCGCTTCAGGCCATTGAAACGACTCACGTTCTCTTGGAGGAGCGTCGCATAGGACTCGTCGCATCGACTCAGGCCGCTTCAGGCCATTGAAACGCAGCAAGAACTTCGAGGTCCTTCTTCATTTGCTCGAGTCGCATCGACTCAGGCCGCTTCAGGCCATTGAAACCGCCGAGTACGATCAATCCGAGGACAACACATGTCGCGTCGCATCGACTCAGGCCGCTTCAGGCCATTGAAACCCCGAGATAGACGACGACACAAGCAGACGTCGTCCTGGTCGCATCGACTCAGGCCGCTTCAGGCCATTGAAACTTTCGAGATGTCGGCTACGGTCCCTGTCTCCGCTGGCGTCGCATCGACTCAGGCCGCTTCAGGCCATTGAAACGTGACCGACACATGAGACGCCGTCGTCCTGACGAAGAAGTCGCATCGACTCAGGCCGCTTCAGGCCATTGAAACACGGCGCTAAAGGTGTTCTGCCTATCCTCGAGGTACAGTCGCATCGACTCAGGCCGCTTCAGGCCATTGAAACTCACCAATCAGTAGTACCTGGTCACGTTTTCGGGTCGTCGCATCGACTCAGGCCGCTTCAGGCCATTGAAACCCGGCACCGAGCGCCACCAGAATCGCCACCACCACGTCGCATCGACTCAGGCCGCTTCAGGCCATTGAAACGCGCTCGCTTGCAGCTTGTCCACCTCGCTCGCCCGCTCGAGTCGCATCGACTCAGGCCGCTTCAGGCCATTGAAACCGGCGTAAACTACTTCAACGCCGGCTCCTCCGCTGCTGGTCGCATCGACTCAGGCCGCTTCAGGCCATTGAAACAAGGAAGGCGATCCCGACATATTGGGTGGTACTTAGCTGTCGCATCGACTCAGGCCGCTTCAGGCCATTGAAACATTTTTGCGAAGTTATTTCGCCCGGACAGCATGATAGATGTCGCATCGACTCAGGCCGCTTCAGGCCATTGAGTCTCAAGTTGCTGCACCGCCTGCATGCAGGAAAGGTTGCGTTGGCTAAAGCTGTTTCCAGAGGCTCAGCAAAGACGATGCGAACGGCTGTCGTGATTCCCACGGATCACGGCAGCCGTTTTTCGCTTGGTCGGCACCATGGTCTGAATCCAGGCAGACAAAGGTCTTCAGGCTTTCTCAATGCAGGGCGTCGCGGGTTATTGTCAGACCTCGCTGCTATGGATTCGTCTCGTGGCTCGACGTTGAGCAGTGTCTCAAAATCGCTCGGTGGGCAGCGAAAACCTACGAACTCTCACAATCCCCAGAAATCTTTGCTCGAAGTGACATGTTTCGCAGCACTCGCGCATGTTTCCTTTCAGAGCCCTTTCGAGATTCAAGATGCTGAAGCATCCGGCGATCGGGCAGTGTGTGTTCTGAAAGGTTTGGTGTTCAGATGAAAGTGTTGACAATCTCTCTGGCAGCGGGGTTCGGGCTTGCACTGGCGGCCTACCACATGGTGCCGGAAGTGCAGAAGAAGTTCCAGGAGTGGACCGTCGGGCGATCGCCGGTCGAGGAAGTGCAGGACGCTCTCAAAAGCCGCGCAGTGAACGTTCTGAAAGCCAGTGCTGTTCATCAGAAGCAAGTTGACCGACTGAGGCAGAAAGAAGCCGAAAAGTCTCAGGTTGGGAAGGCGAAGGGTGAGAACCTCAAGCAGATGGCGTTCCTGACTTCTGAGCTGCAGAAAAGCAGCCCCGGCGATGCTGTGCTCACAATCCACAGTGTGTCGATGCAAAGGGCTGATGTGGAACGGGATCTTGCAAAACTCGTTTTCGCAACAGAGGAACTTGCACAGCGGGAAGAATTGCTTGAGGAGCTCATCGCTCGTCTGATTGAAACGACGACTCAGGCTGCTGCAGATCTCGCCAAAGCCCGCGGCGACATGCTGGCGGCGGAAAACTGGCTGAACGAAAAGAAAGCCGATCTCGCGCTGACGGAAGTGCGACGCTGGAGTGGCTCCATCGAAGATCCCCTGGTCCGCATTTCTCTGGGGGACGATGAATTGAAGGACGCCCAGCAGAAGCTGGAGCAGCAGATGATCGAGAACGGCGTTGACAGCACCTCACCGACAGAGTCAGGACGCCCGTGGAAAAGGTGGAGCGATGGTCATGCGACATCCGCAGAGGAAATCCAGAGTCGAGCAAAGCAGTTGCTCGCTGGCGAATCTGCCAAGCCTGACAGCGCTCAGCTGACGTCAATGCCAGTCGAAGAATAGCCAACGCGGTACCTCAACAGTTGGCAACAACAGGGCACCGTTCGCCGCGACAGACAACAATCGGGATTCTATCCCGATGTCTGTCGCGGCTCGGCCCCTTCTTCACGGTCCGGATTCCCTTGCCGTTCGGGTCATCTCTTACTTCTTTGTGCTGTCCCTGAGCAAAACAGGTTCAAACACGACTTTTTTCAGAATGACGGTAACTCGGATCTTCTTCAGGAGACCTCTCGATGTTCTTCCGAAAACGCAAGGTCGCTCATCAGTTAGCGGCGGAGCAAAGCGATTCACCGCGAGCGATTCCGGCAGCCATCACCGGAGCTGAAACCGCTCATCTGCGAGGCCCCGGATGTTTGAAAGTTGCATCCGCATTACTGCGGTGGGAACCCGTGGACGGACGAGCCCTCGTGCTTCATCCCAAGCGGCTGGGGCGAGTCTTTTTCTACGGTGCGGCAGACGTGACGGGAGCTGCCGTCCGGCTTCTTTGGAGGCACGCAATTCAAATCATCTTTCTGACACCGCAGGGGCATGAGATCCTTGGAAAGATCCAGCCTCAGAAGGAGACCAGTCAGCTCACGTGGCTGCAACACAAAGCTGCTCTCGATCCATCCTTCTCGCTGCGGCTTTCGAAGGAAGTTGTGGAACAGAAGATTGCCTCGACCATCGATACAGCGCGGTATTATCAGCGACAGGGCAAGTCCACTGGAATCGGCGAGCTGCTTCGAAAACTTGACGGTTTATCGTCATCTGTTTCGAGGCAGACATCTGTCGCCTCACTGCGTGGTATCGAAGGAACGGCAGCATGTGCATGGTTTGATATGTTTCGTCAACTGCTCCCTGATGGTTGGACATTTCCCGGTCGACGCGCGAGACCTGCAACCGATTCGGTGAACAGCCTGTTGTCACTCGGCTACACTTTTCTTGTTTCTCGATGCCAGGTCATGCTGTCTGCGAACGACCTGGATCCGATGACCGGGTTTCTTCATGAGCGCCGCAGTGGTCGACCCTCGCTGGCCTGTGACCTGATGGAGCCTTATCGCATTTCTGTCATTGACCGTCTGGTGCTGGGGCTCCTGAGCTCCCGGCGGATTGCTCACGATGCTTTTGAGAACGATGCCGCAGGTATCCGCCTGAAGCCTGAGGCGTTCCGACTCTATTTGAATGCCTTTGAAACAGAGTTCTCAATCGCAGCATCAGACAGCCCGTCAGAACGGATTCAGCGGCAGATCAACGACTGGATTCGGCAGTTTCGAAACGCTGCACCGAACGAACTGACTGATTGACAGCCAGCAATCAATACCACGCTCAGCAATTGACCAGTATCTGACATCATGTCGACGATTCTCGCCTTCAGGCTGCAGCAAGCCGCGGCCCCACACACAAAGGATGACCCATGTGCCCGTTGATTCAAGCTGCGTCACGTTTGGACTGTCTAAACACGGCCTGGAAAATGGTGCGTGCCACCGGGGGCAGTGCCGGACGAGATGGGGTGACAATTCAAGATTTCAAAAAACTGATGCCCGTCAAGCTGGAACAGATTTCGAAGCAGGTTGCGTCCGGAAACTGGCAGTTTCAGCGCCTGCGATCTGCCGTGATTCCCAAAGAAAATGGGGAGTCAAGAAAGCTTGGTATTCCTTCCGTGGCAGATCGCATCGTACTTCAGGCCATTCGTCTGAACATCGAGCCGTTCTGTGAAAGCCAGTTTCACGATTCGTGCCACGCCTATCGCCCACGTCGTGGAGCAGAGACGGCCATTGATTCACTGGCTCAGGCAATGTCCAGTGGATTCGTTTTCGTTGCCGAGACCGACATTCGACACTTCTTTGACACAATCCGACATCAACATGTCATCGAAATGCTCCGGGAGCTCGCTCCAGAGTATTCGAGAAGCTGGCTGTTGCAGTCTGCTCTGAGAATCAACGCAGGCTTCTGGCCCACAAACAAAGGGCTGGCGCAGGGTTCTCCATTGTCACCACTTCTGGCCAACGTGGCATTGATTCAGTTCGACCGAACTGTTTCGTCACACGGAGCGCGATTGATTCGTTATGCGGACGACATGCTGATGCTGGCAACAAGTCAGCAGAAAGCGGAGCAGACTTTGAATCTGGCTTCAAAGACACTGCAGCCGATCGGGTTGTCGCTTCACCCGAAGAAGACACGCGTGCTTGATAGTCGTACGGAAGAGTTTGAGTTTCTGGGATTCCGATTTCAGCCAGACCGGGTTGCACCCACCACACAGAACTGGAACAGACTGCACGAGGAGATTCGTCGGCTATGTTCGGTTGATACGCAAATGGCCTGGAACGAGCGGATCGATCGCATCAATGGACTGCTGCGAAGCTTTGCGTGGTACTACCAGAAAGCCGACTGTGGTCGCATGCTTTGGAATCTTGATCACTTTATCCGTGAGCAGATCAAAGGACTCTCGACCGTCACTGGCCAGCCAAAAGATTCCGTGCTTCAGAAACTGCTAACCGCATCGCAGCTCCGAGACGCTCGTTCTTCGGGACAGCCCAAACGATCGGGTCGCCGCTGGAACTCGTACGGTTAAGTGCTGAGATGCGGTTCGTCATTCCCAGCGCAGGCGAGAACCCAGACAACCCGTCATTCCCGCGCAGGCGGGAATCCAGACTCCTCCTCAGTCCCGTCTCCGCGAGAGTAAAGTTCTATCCCAGGACGATGGTTTCACAACGCGGTAGTTTCCTGTTAGCGGTGAAACCGTTGATTAGATGAGCCCGCGTTTGATACTCTGCCTCATCTCGGAATGGCCGACGATCACGATCTCGAAAGTCGCTGTTTGGATGTCTGTCAAACGCCGGAAATTCATGGGGGAGTGAATGTGCACTACCGATTTTTGCAGACCCCATGAAAACGGCTGAAAAATGCCGTAGGGTCTGCAAAATTGCAACTTGTTTTGATCTTGGGACTTACGTCGAGAAGGTAGAAATTGTTAAGGGGTGGACAAACGCTTGAAAGTTGACTTTTTGCCCAGGGTCTGCAAAAGTTTGCCTAACAAGCTGCGTGGCATCACTTTGCGAAAGGTGCTGTCGCATCGATTCAGGCGGATTCACGCCATTGAAACTTGGATATGAACGTACGCCATGCCCGCTATCGCCAGTCGCATCGATTCAGGCGGATTCACGCCATTGAAACTTAGCTGACTGTTCCAAGGGGATCCTCCACCTCGGTGTCGCATCGATTCAGGCGGATTCACGCCATTGAAACTCGTGCATAACCGCGAGCCGACCCCGTAGTCCTTCAAGTCGCATCGATTCAGGCGGATTCACGCCATTGAAACCCCCGAAAGTATGCCATAGTGTACCCTCTGGGATTCGGGTCGCATCGATTCAGGCGGATTCACGCCATTGAAACAGTTTGGAATCTGGGTATGCAAAAATTCCAAGAATAGGTCGCATCGATTCAGGCGGATTCACGCCATTGAAACCCGAAGCAATCGAATGGCTCGACAAAAGTATTGTCGCAAGTCGCATCGATTCAGGCGGATTCACGCCATTGAAA
>CAIXQV010000959.1 GCA_903921605.1 uncultured Planctomycetaceae bacterium
AGCAGCAATCTGTTCGATCGCCTGCTGTGGCTCGTCAACTTCAATCCCCAGCATGTCGAAGAAATCGGAGGGTTCTTCCAATACCTCAACCGCCGCTTCGTCATCAAGAGCGTGAACTACCTCAACCAGCTCTTCGACAGATTCTGTCTCGACAAGTTCTGCCGCCAATTCGTCCACCGGTGCAACAGTGTCAACGGCAGCAATTTTCTCAATCGTCTGCTGTGGCTCGTCATCAACGATGCCCAGCTCTGCGAAAAAGTCGAAGGGCTCATCGAGCATTTCAACCAGTTCTGCTTCGGTCGGTTCCGGTTCGACTGAGACCGCCTCCATAACCTCCACAGGCTCATCGTCATCCAGAACTTCGACGATCTCAGCCGACTCTTCGATTTCTTCAATTAAATCGGCTTCAACAAGTTCTTCCGCGAGCCCCTGAGGTTCTTCAAACACTTCCACGAATTGGTTACTAAGCAGATCAGCCTCTTCAAAATCTGCGGTGAGTGCATTGGCTGGAGTCTCATCATCCAGGAGTTCTACGGCCCCGACAGGCACTTCGTCAAGGACTTCAACAGGCTCGTCTTCAAGCACCTCAACAGCTTCGACAAGCTGTTCAGCCAGGACGGCCTCGACGGCTTCTTCAGCAAAAATATCCTCATCATCCAGAACGTCAACGACCTCCTCAACGACGTCGTTGGCAGTTCCAGCAGCGGCAGAGCCAGAAGGAACTTCAGGAGGCACAAGGAATTCGTCGCTTGGCTGTCCACCCAGGTAGGACATATCGTCCGGTGAGTCGTCAATCAGCCAGGATGACTCAGGTGCCGCTGATTGAGAATCCTCAGTGCCAATACTTTCAGCCACACTGTCCACAAACGACGACGAATTGACCGATTCTGCCTTCGCAAGACCTTCAGCAATCGGTGCGACTACTGACGTGCTCACCGCTGCCGCGACGGCTTTCTTCACAGCGGGGGCTGATATGTCCGCAATTTCAGCTCGACTTTGAGAAGACGCCGGTATCGCTGATGGCCGCTTCCCAACGGTGTCGCTCGTTGAATCTTTCTTGATCCTTGCTGTTTCTTCATGCGCTTCGGCGGATGCCCCGGCCTGTTCGACAGAATACTGAAGAGGCGGTTTGCTCTTGAATTCTTCCGCGATGATTGCAGCGGCGGAACTAACGATTGTGGAGGATTCAGATGCACCGCTGTTTGACTTGGTGCTTTTACGTGAACGTTCGCCTTCACTCCTGGTCGTGGATCCGGAATCCTCTTTGAGATGCACAGTAAAGTTGACGGGCCCCAATGTCAGAATCGAACCGGTCTTGAGTTCAACTCTCTCCCCTGGCTTGATCCGTTTATTGTCAACATAGGTACCGTTGCTGCTGTCAAGATCAGTGACGGAAACACCATCGCGCCCAACTCGCAGGAAGCAATGCCGACGACTCATCTGCGGCGCAGAAAGACGTAAATTGCAGTCGGAGCCGCGTCCGATCACGATATCGTGGCGTACGGTGACTCTGCGGACATTGGCCAATTGCTCCTGCAGCTCCAGGACAACCTTCATGGATTTCGTTCCGTTGGCGACGATGAAGTGGGAATCCAAACACGGCGGACACGAACAGTCACTCGGAGAAGACGTCAGGTTCATCGCCGGTTTCTGCTCAGGTTGGCGGAAAAGATATCGCGCACCTCTGTCAATTACTCGCGATTTAACGCAACTTTGGCATCAGATCGTGCCAATTCTGCTCTGCACCCTGCCAAATTGAACTGCCGGAGAATCCCGCCGCGGTTCTGCCTGACGTCGACTTATATAAGAGCGCGGTTCATAAAAGAGCACGGTCGAGGAACTCGGACGGCATATTTCATTCTACTTGATGAATCCAACTTCGCGGGCTGTCATTCTCCGGATTTGGTTCGGGTGCGTTTGCCGCCAAACCACCGTCCACAGCATCCCCCACCGTTCGCGCTCCCTTTCGGGACAACGATTGCAGGTTTCGGGGACCGGCTGTGAGGGAAGCAGCGAATCCGCAATCCTTTCGACGCAGCGAAGACTATGCTGCGATTTCCATGTTTCTCGCATTTTACGGTGGTTTGCGGGACGTCAGGGGCTGCGATAACCTGCACAATCCAACACTGCGGCCGGACGTCGTGAGATGTGTGCACTCAGGAAGAGTCGTCACGTCTCCATTGGGCGGATCCGCTGTGAATTGATTTTGGGACGCAAGGGAAAGCAGAAGGCAGGAATTACCATCGAATGAGTGAACCGTCAGATAATTCTCCACCAAATCCTCCCGCTCAGAAGCCGTCTGGATCTGCAGGTGGCGAACCACGTCGATCGAACTTCGGTTCGATGACCATGATCCTGGTGTTGATCGCTATCGCGATTGCATTTTTCTCTTACAGCACCTCCCCTTCGAACTACGGCACCACAATTCCGTACTCGTTTTTCTTTGAACATCTGAAAAGTGGCAAGGTTAAGTCTGTCACGGTGCATGGTGAAATCCTCACTGGCGACTGGGATAAGATCCCCGAAGAAAAACCTCCGGGGCTTACCGGCACTCTGGCGGCTAAGTTCAATACCGTTCTTCCGCCAATGCTGATGCACAATCAGCAACTGAACAACGAGCTGACTCGCCAGGGGGTGCTCTACAACAACGTTCCGACGTCTGTCTCGACAGGCACCGAGATGCTGTTGTGGATCCTGATGCCGGTTGGTCTGATTCTGATCATGTGGAACATGATGCGACGTTCCTCCGACCCGTTCAGCAGCGGTGGCATGATGGGCGGATTCGTTCGCAGTCAGGCTCGCCGGTTCGAAAAGAGTGAACACTCCACGACATTCAACGAAGTCGCCGGCCTCAAGTCCGCAAAGCAGGATTTGCAGGAAGTTGTCGAGTTCCTGAAAACGCCCAAGCGATTCACTCGACTTGGTGCCAAGATTCCAAAGGGCGTGCTGCTTGTTGGTCCGCCGGGAACCGGCAAAACGTTGCTGGCACGAGCGACCGCTGGGGAAGCGGGAGTTCCGTTCTTTTCCATCAACGGCTCCGAGTTCATTCAGATGTTCGTGGGCGTCGGGGCGACTCGTGTTCGCGACCTGTTCAAAACGGCTCGTGAGGCATCACCATGCATTATTTTCATTGATGAAATTGACGCGGTCGGTCGAGTTCGCGGCGCTGGAGTCGGCGGTGGCCACGACGAACGCGAGCAGACTCTGAATCAGATTCTCAGCGAAATGGACGGCTTCCAGCAGGGCGACACGGTCATCGTGCTGGCCGCAACGAACCGCTCCGATGTACTCGACCCGGCGTTGCTGCGTCCCGGCCGCTTTGATCGCCATGTGACAGTGGACCTTCCGGCCAAGGAAGGACGTTTGGGAATCCTGAAAGTCCATACTCGCAAAGTGCCAATGGCCGATGATGTGAATCTGGAGAGCATTGCGAAGACGACCATGGGCTTCAGCGGTGCAGAGCTTGAAAAGCTGGTGAACGAGGCTGCTTTGAAAGCCGCACGTGACGAAAAACGCGCCGTTGAAATGAGCGATTTCCGCTATGCGTACGACATCGTCACGATGGGTGTTCCGCGTGACGAGATCATGGATAAGAAAGAGAAGACTCTCACCGCATGGCACGAAGCCGGACACGCGGTGCTGGCGTGGGCTCAGGAAGGCATGGACCCGGTTCATAAGGTGTCGATCGTTCCTCGTGGCCGAACGCTGGGTGTCACTCAGTTGATGCCCGAAAGTGAAATTAACAACCTTGGCGAACGCATCCTGAAGGCTCGCATCGTGATGACCATGGGCGGTCGCGCTGCCGAGAAGATGAAGTTCAACGAGTATTCTGCCGGGGCTCAGGGCGACATCAGTCAGGCGACTCAGATCGCACGCCGCATGGTCGCAAGCTGGGGCATGTCAGAAGTCATTGGACCGGTTGCATTCCGCCAGTCAGAAGAACATCCGTTTCTTGGCAAGGAAATGCATACGTACCGCGAATTCAGCGAAGAGACGACTCGCCAGATCGACATCGAAGTTCAACGCATCATCAAGGAAGCGGAACAGTCTGCTATTAAACTGCTGACTCAGTATCATGACAAGCTGGAAGCACTGGTGGATGCTCTTCTGGAGTCTGAAGATCTGGAACGCGAAGCTGTCGAAAAGATCCTTGGAGAACGTCCCGTAGCAGCTGCAAAAGAATAGTCGGATTCGAATGGTAGTTTCCAAACCGAGGCTCCGCCGGCGCAGGGTTGGGCGGGGGCCAAATCGCTTAGGAATTCGCAGCAGCAGATCATCCGTGTGTCGCCACTATGGTTGCGTTGGGGGCGAATGCCGCATCGACCATTCGAAAATAATGTGGTTGAAGTTGAGTCTGCCGGAATGGACTTTCACCGCAAGGCGAACCTTTGAGGGCAATTGTGTGAGGATGCCCGGCTGCTTTGTGTCACCAAATGCACAGTGGTCGCGGCAAGCCGCGAAGTCCTGCCCGGCAAGGATGACCGACGGGAATCCGCAACGACATGCGTGGCATGGAGAAGTTCGGCCGCCCGAGCCCATTGCTCGCAATGCCGGAGATCTCCATGATCCGGACCTTCAACAATGTGCACCTTGATCTCCAGCCTGGAAGAGAATCGTTCGCAGCGTTTCGCCGAGATTGAATTTGCACGACGGCAAAAAATAACGGCCCCGCTGCAAAGCTAAGCCCAGAAATCCCGGCGAGCGCACCGTCCGTGCCGCGTTCCAGAATTAGGCAGATCTAAGGCAAAAAATGATTGGGCAAATAAATGTCATCTTTTTGCCCAATCATTTTTTGCCCATAACGCTTTTATTCGATGATCAATCTTAGCCCTGTAGTGGGGCGTTGAAAAGAAAACACCATCGAGCAGAACTCGATGGTGTTGATTTGAATTGTCAGCCAGAGCGATCAGATTCTGTTTCAGAATGATCAATACGGCAATTCGCGAATGTACATGTTCTTGAAGAACAGCTCGCTGCCGTGATGCTGTAATTCGATCTGGTCGGCTCGAACCAGCGGAACCAGACCGGACTGATCCCAGTAGTTCTCCAGTTCGACTCGGTCAACAATCAGTTTGTCATTCAGCCAGATTGTGACCTTGTTGCCCACCATGCGGATCAGAAACGTATTCCATTCGCCCGGTTTCTTGTCAGCCAGCGATGTCGGAGCATTGCGCCAACGGCGGTTGTTCCACAAACCACCGGAACCAAGATTGCGGCCGTTCGTATACTGAGCGACCCATTCTTCCGGGTTCGTCGGATCAGGCTGGCCCGGCTTGACTCGTGGATCCCACGGATCCCAGATCTGAATCTGCGGAGTTCCTCGCAGGTAAATGCCCGAGTCTGCTCCGGGCGGAATCTTCCAGTCGACGTAGAACTCGAAATCGCCGTAATCTTTTGATGTGCAGAGACTCTGCCCTTTTCCGTCGTACGTCAGAATGCCTTCCGCAACACTCCAATGCTCCTTCATTAAAGTGTCAGCTTTCTCCTGAGCTGCCTTCAGGTCATCTCCTGTGAGTGCTCGACGCTGATTCGCGTTATCATGAGCCAGACCTTTCCAGCCGGACAGATCTTTTCCGTTGAAGAATGTGGTGAAGCCGGCCGGCGGAGTATTGTCCGCGGAGGTCTTCGGCTTTGTTGGCGATGGCGCGTAGTCGGCGAGTTTCAGATTTCGAAACTCCACGCGATCATCATGCCCGGCCAGAACGATATGGCCTTTCTTATTCTTCATGCCCGGATGAGGATTCCCATCCACTGGCGTGATGTCATCCAGAAACGCGTCCACGATCACAGCACCGTTCAGGATGATCAGAATATGATCTTCGATGACGATGATTGTCTGAGTGTTCCATTCCCCGACTGGCTTCAGATAGCCAAGTTTCGGTGGATAGATTCCATAGACTGAACCGTGGTATTGCCAGGGCTTGAGCCAGTTCAGCTTCTGAGTCTTCCCGTCGGCCATAACCGCATCGCCGTTGTAGACTTTGCCGTCGTGATCAAGGATCTGGATCTCCATACCGTCTTTTGAAGGGTGGCCGTCTTTGGGAACCCGGAGCCCAATTCCGTTGTTGCCACTTTCTTCAAGCTTAAACTCGAAGTGCAGTGCAAAGTCGCTGTACTCCTTTTCGGTGTAAAGGTGCTTGCCACCTTTATTGCAGACCAGAATGCCATCCTGAACGGCGTAACCTTTGAGGTCTCCGGTCCAGCCGGTCAGGTCCTTGCCGTTGAACAGATCGGCCCATGTGGCAGAATCCAGAATGGCCTGAGCAGTCTTAGCGGCGGCAACATTCGGATCAACTTTCTGATCCTGAGCAATTGCCAGCGTCATCGACGAAAGGATCGTCGCGGCGACAGCGGAAAACAAAAGTGCTTTGGTAAGCAGGAACTTCATGCGGTTCATCTCCTGGAGGCGTTGAGGCGGGAACTGAGAACGCGGGAATTGCCGCCCTTTACTCAAGCGAATCCCAGTGATGGCCCAAGTGACAGTGGCGACAATTTGTGTCCGAAGGATAACGCAGCAGTCCCATCAGATGCCACCGTACACCCATTTCTACTTCGCACACGCGCCGTCATGGATTTCAGAAGCAAGCCAGCGGCAATCGGCTAAACATCCAAACATTAAACTTCGGGCAATTCCATTCATTTCGTCAGCTTGCGGAATTCTTCGGCAAGGGTTTCAGAATCCATTGGCGCATGTCCAGCGGCCAATTGAGTAGTACAGCGATTGGATGGCCCCGCCGTTCTCCCGCCCTGGCGTTCAGGCTGCATGAGTTAAAAGGGGGTATTCTACTTTTTCAATAAAATAGAATGCCCCCTTTTTCAAGTTCCGACCGCGTCATTCAACTTCAGGCTACGCCCGTCGACGACTATTCGACCACCCAGCCATGCCTGCGCCGCTTTGAAGGCTTTCGGATCGCAGCCGAGTTCGTCACGCAACGACTTGGAGGAAACTCGATCCTTGCCAGCCTGCAACTCCCGTTGCAATAACTCAACAAGTCGGTTGCCGAGAATCTCCGGGGAATCGTTTCGAGCAGGCTCGGCGGTGGTATCTGCCATCACTGCTGAAAGTTCGACCTCAGCCGAAGTCTGATCTCCCGGAACAACGATTCTGGACGCTCCGCCACGCCCTTTGACGACTTTAATCTGTACGGAAATCGCATCCGTCATCTCGGTCACGTGAGAAATCACGCCGACTTTTCGTCCCTGAGCTTCCAGGTGCATCAAAGCACTCATCGCTGTGTTCAACGTCTCGGGATCCAGACTTCCGAAACCTTCATCGATGAACAGCGATTCGATTCGAAGCCGATTCGACGTTAATGACGCCAGCCCCAGCGCCAGGGCAAGGGAAACTAAAAACGACTCGCCGCCGGAGAGCGAATGAATCGACCGGCGTTCGTCGCCCATGTCGCGATCAATCACAATCAGGTTCAATGACTCCGGAAGCCTTTCCAGACGATATCGAACGGCCAGATTATTTAACTGATGATTGGCGTATCGCAACAACAGGTCCAAAGTTCTTCGCTGAGCAATCATGCGGAACTTTGCTCCGTCGGAAGAACCCAGCAGCTCATTCAGCTTTCGCCATGGATCGGCCTTCCCATCCTGCTTTCGGATCTGCTCCATCAGCTCCACATTCTGAACTCGGCGAGTGTCGTCGCTCAGGATCACGGCCTGCGCAGAACTCAGATTGCTTTTCGCTCCGTTCAATTCTTCACTCATCGCCTGCAATGCAGCAAGAACAGTTTCTTCTTCGTCCTGCGTCGGCTGAGTATTCACGTGCTGCTGAAGTTGCTCAGCATAAACCTGACACGCGCTTTCAGCCGCCGTGACGGCTTCATCAAGCTGTCGAAGAGCGTCTCGTTCCGTTTGAATCCACACTTCATCACGAGCCAGAAGACCATCAAGCTCCTGTAGAGTCAGCGAGGTTCCCGTCCTTGCCGTGAAGGCTTCCATCCAGCGCTCTCGCGATGCAGTCGCCGCAGCCAGGTCTGCCTGAGCCAGCTCCGCAGCCTGAGTTTTCGTTTCGCACTCCGACGTCGCAGCAACCAATAGTCTGTCGGCATCGGTCTTCGTATTGGTCGCTTCGTCCAGAGCTTTCGCAGCGACGGCCAGACGATTCGCCAGCTCCTCTTCGACTACATCCGCCGCGCGACCGTCGAATAACTGACTGCGTTCCGTCAGACGTTCTTCTCGACCTTTCGAAACATCCGTGAATGTGGCGGCACACACGTTGGCTGATGTC
>CAIXQV010000960.1 GCA_903921605.1 uncultured Planctomycetaceae bacterium
CTAGTGCAATGAAACAAACTCGCTGCTGTTGAGGTAGGCCCAGAGCATATCCTCGGTGGCAGTTTTCATGGCCTGCTCTGCTGGCAGAGATCTGGACAGTGCTCGATAGCGATTTCGGAATGCCTTTTCTTCATTTTCCGTGGCGCCACGATTCAGCGTCGCCATGGCAAGGCGTTCCGGAGCTTCTGATACGGTTCGATCCTGCAGCGATTTTGTGACTTCACCAGCCGCTAGAGGAATGGCCGACTCAATGTCTTCACCATTCATCATTAACATGGCCTGTGAGATATTGCCGTCGAAGGTCAGAAGTTCGTCATTTTCGTCAGTTCCATAAGATCGCACAAACTGCTCGACCCACTCTTTGCGATGCGTGGTTCCGACGGAGGAATCGATCGGCTGCTGCGAAACGGACCGAATCGCAATGCGAATCGAATCATAAACCTGCTCCGGCCCCATTTGCCGCGGATAGGCTCTTGAGAAGAGTGGTGTGCCACCTTCCTGTGGATCGTCGACAGCCAATGCGGCTTCTGACTGGACGCTCGAAAGTCGAAAGGCCTGAGACAGAGTCATCCAGCGCATCAGTCGTCGCATGTCATAACCTGACTGCACAAACGCCTTCGTCAGATGATCGAACAGCTCCGGATGACTGACCGGGTTGTGCGGGCCAAGATCATCCACGGGGGCTGTGAACCCATGACCGAAGAACTGAGCCCAGGTGCGGTTGACCATTGCACGGGCGACCTGGTGATTGCTGTCAGCGTTCAGTAGTCGCACCAATTCCGTGCGACGAGACGTCGTTCCGTCAGCCGGCAGGGCTTCGCCGGCAAATTGTGGTGGGACAGCCTTTTTACGGCCGAGTCGGTCGTCGTAAAATGTCATTCCTGATTCACCGGAATCGGCCAGGGTCCAGACCTGACGGGGCATCCCGGATTCGGCATTGGCTGTGACTGGAATTCGTTTTCGTTCGGCCTGTTTGAAGAACGCATTCAGACTCCAGAATTCCTGCTGGCTGCGTTCTTTGGCAAACGGATGGTCATGGCATTGCGTGCAATGAACCTGCTGACCAAGAAACAGACGAGCGGTCACAGCTGTTGCCGGTGTGGCCTGGTCATTCAGGTGAGCCAACAGGAAGTTCGTCGCACCGTTTTCATCGCTTCGACCTTCCGCAGCGATCAACTGGCCAACGGTCTCCATCCACGGTCGATTGTCTGTGAACTGTTCGAGCAGGAATGAGTAAAGTGATTGCTCGTCCACATCTCGCGGATTCGAACGACCGATCAAAAGATTGGTCCAGTTGACCGCAAGGTTCTCTGCCGTCAGTGAGTCGGCAAGGAGCGAGTCAACCAATTGATCTCGCTTTCGAGGCGAGCTGGTGGTCACATACTCAGAGGCCTGCTCAATTGTGGGGATTCGGCCTGTCAAAGTCAGATAAGCCCTGCGGACCCATTCGTGGTCACCGGCTTCTGCAGCTGGCTGGATCTTGTTGTCTTCCCATGCTGTGCGAATGAGCCGATCGATTTCTTCAACAACATCAGCATCACTCAGGTCAGCAGTAAATTGCTCTGAAGTCTGAACTGGCACGGAGGCTACTGCATTTGCATCGGGACGCTGCGGCTGGGTCTGGGCTATTCCATCAAGTTTCAGAGGTGGAACTGGTACTACGTCTTCGGGAAGCACTGAGTTATTAGACGTATTAGTGGTTTCGGAAACAGATGTCTGAGTTGATGTGTCGGTCCCATTTAACGCTACTGAAACTGGACCGGGTAATTGATTCTGTCGGATGACCAGCAGTAATATTGCCAAAGCCGAAACCATGAAACTGGCGGCGATGACAATTCGTCTTGACCCTCGAGCACGCAGCATCCCTGGGCTGAGTGGTGCGTGGGGGATTGCTTTCCGCACCGCTTCGATCAGTTCCAATTCCTCTGTTTCTGCAACAGATTCTCCAAGTTCATCGAATTGATGGCCGGGAGAGATACCGCCGCCCCATAGTAACTGACCATGCAACTGAATCATCTCGATAAACAAAGACTGGCAGTCCGCATCTGTCCGAAGCAGAAACTGCAGACGATCCAGCTGTTCATCTGTGAGAGCTTCCTCGCAATAAAGATTTGCGAGATTCAGAAGTTCGTCATGAATTGTCATTGTTGGGCTCCCCCGGTCGAAAGTCGACGGCGCACACATTCCAGAAGCACGCGTCGAACTCGCCCCAGAGATTGATAAACGGAATTTGCCGGCCGTCCCATTTGGTGGGCAACTTCCTCACCGGTCACGCCAGCCAGATATCGTCGTTGCAATAGTTCCTGATCGGAAGACCGGAGCTTGCTGATACAGGCCGTCAGGGCATCGCGTCGTTGCTCCTGATCGACCGGCTGTTCCTCGATCTTTCGAGCCAGCAGATCCACAACATCCTCTCCCATCAACTGCAACCGATGATGCCGGCTGCGGCGAAAACGGAATACTTCCAGTCTTGCTATCGCCTTACACCAGGCTGTGAAATTCGTCCCCGGCTCGAACTGTTTCCATTTGCTAAGGATCACCACATTCGTTTCCTGAAGCACTTCTTCGGCATCAGCGGCCGTCCTGACCAAAGGCAGAATGAACAGATAGATCGATCTCTGAGTCTGCGTAAACAGCCGAACGAAATCTTCACCTGGGCCTGACTGAGAGTCAGGTTCCGGCGATCCTTCAGATTTATCGGCAACCATTGCCATCGCTCTGCTCACTGAAAACCACTGGCTCCAGACATAACGGAAGCCCGGTCCTATAGGGGAAACCGGGCTTCCGGACTTTCTCTCTACTCATCTCTTCCGAATGGCCGTATCAGCCAATCAGTTCCTGAATCGGAGTTCCGCCGTTGGCCAGTTTCATTGGGCGACCACGCTTTGAAGTGTGGACCGTGCTGACAGGAATCCCCATCGCCATTGCCACGGTGGCCCAGATGTCGCCTGGCAGATAAGCCTTGCTGCCATCCGCAATCTGAACGCCGTCCTTATCGGTTGCTCCAACAGCCTGACCATTCTTCAGCCCGCCGCCACCCATCATGACGCTCCATGAAGCCGCCCAGTGATCGCGACCGACGTCCTGATTGATGCGAGGAGTACGACCGAATTCGCCCATCCATACGAGGACTGTATTTTCCAGCATACCACGACGCTTCAGGTCAGCAGTGATGGCGGAGATACCCTTGTCAAGCTGTGGCAGGCGCTGATTCTTCAGTGTATCGAATACACCAGCGTGCAGGTCCCAACCGCCCATGTTGACTTCCACGAATGGAACGCCAACCTGAACCAGACGACGGGCCATCAACAGACCCTGTCCGAAACCGTTGGTTCCGTAGGCGTCTTTGGTTGCCTGAGATTCTGCTTCAAGACCGAGACCAGCATCAGCCTTAGCGACGTCAAACGCCGCCATCTGACGAGAAGTCATTAGATTCTTCGCGTTCAGGTAGACGTCCTGATGAGCCTTTGGCAGTTCGCCGCGGCCAGACTTGATGAAGCCGGATTCAATTTCGTCCAGCATCGTCAGGCGAGCACCCAATCGGGCCTTGCCTTCTTCCGTTGGAGCATTTCGAATACGCCCTGTGTTGTCCACAACGAATGGGGCGTGAGTCATGCCAAGGAACCCGGCCTGACCAGCACCACCGTCAACTGACACGAATGCCGGAATTTCAAGAGCCTTGCGATTCTTGCCAATTTCGTAGCTGACGACCGAACCAAACGTCGGGTGAACCACCGTTGGATTAGGCACGTAAGAAGTCTGCATGTAATAGCGACCACGGCCGTGGTCTGCTTCACGAGTGCTCATCGAGCGCACCAGTGAGAGGTCTCCGAACATCTTGGCCGTTTCCGGCATGTGCTCGCTGATCTGAACTCCCGGTGCTGCCGTATCAATCGGCTTGAATTCACCACCGTTCTTGGAACCTGGCTTCAGGTCCCAAATGTCGATTGTTGGAGGACCGCCACCCATCCACATCAGGATGCAAGCCTTCTGCTTTGACTTCACAACATCCGCATTCGCCTGCAGGTGCGACAGGAAATTCATCGCTGGGACAGTCGCTGCAGCGGTCGCCATGTGCTGCATGAAGTGTCGGCGATTCATTCCGTAGTTATTCCAGAGTGACATTAAAACTCTCCCAAGTGATGGTCAGTGGCCCGACACGATGCCGAACCTGCAGGATAGGATCAAACGTTTGAAGGGGATCAGTGAATAAACACAAACTCGTTGGAATTCAACAGGGCCCAGAACAGGTCCTGATATCCCATGAGTCTTTGATTTCCGTAACTCTTGAGCATCTTCTGGACCTTACCAATTTCAGTCTTGGTAGGATTTCGGCTGAGTGCCGCAAGATACAACTCCTGAATCTTCTGGGCTTCATTACCTGGTGAACTCATTGATTCAAACAGGAAACTACCTCGCTCAACACTGCATGCCTTATCCATCAGCTCGCTGTTCATCATCATGAGAGCCTGAGGAATCGTGCCGTTAAACGTTGTTGACTCGTCATTCTCATCATTCTCGAATGCCACGACAAACTGCTGCATCCACAGACGTCGCTGTTCTTCCTGAGCACCCCAGCCACCTCGGCCGGACTTGTGAGCATTGCTTGCAACAATCAGCGAGTCATACATTTGCTCAGCCTGCATAGACTTCAGATACATGTGACTGAACAGGGGTACCTCGCCAGCACCCGGATCGTCGATTTTGTTCTTGTCGTTGTACTGACTGGTGAGCCCGTAAGCTTCACTGGAAACAATCCAGCGGATCAGCTCCTTCACGTCGTAGTTGGCCGCAACAAACTCTCGTGACAACCGTTCCAGCAAATCCGGATGACTTGCAGGATTGTGTGGGCCCATATCATCGACTGGACGAGTAAACCCGTAACCAAAGAAGTGACTCCAAGTACGATTGACCATCGCCTGAGCAATCTGCGGAGGAGCACCATCAACTGGCTGAGTAATCAGCTTGCCGAACTCAACACGGCGATCTACGCCCACGCCGGGGTCTACTTCAAGCCCCTGAAAGCGAGGATACGCAACCTGCATCACACCGCTGCGTTTTTCGTAGTAAACAGGACCAGAAAACTCCTGCCACACAACCTCTGAGTAATCGTCGACCATGCGCCCTGTATTAGGGTCCAGCTTGCGATGGTCAATCTTGCCGACCTGACGGAAGAAGCTGTTGTACTCCCAGAACTGATCCTGTTGCCACTTGTTGAACGGATGATTGTGACACTGAGTACACTGCACCTGCAGCCCCAGAAACAATCGAGCCGTCATCGCTGTTAACTGAACGCCTTCGTCGGCGTTCTGCATCTGAGCCAAGGTGTAGTTGACCGCACCATTTTCTTCGTAGTGACCAGAAGCCGTCACAATGTCGACGACAATCTCATTCCATGGACGATTTCTTGCGAACGCTTCTCGGAAGAACTTCTCCATACCCGTTCGGCTCACTCGTTGAGGAGCCCCGCGACCGATACAGTTGTTCGACCAGACCGTAGTAAAGTTTCTTACGTAGTCTTCATGCTCCAGAAGTTCTTCGGTCAGCACAGAACGCTTACGAGGACTCTCATCAGCCAGAAACTTGCGAGCTTCCTCCATCGTGGGGATTCGCCCGAGCAGGTCCAGATAAATCCGGCGAACCCACTCTTCATCAGAAGCGGCCGCTGAGGCTTCAATCTCGTTGTCCTGCCAACCCTGACGGATCTGCTGGTCAATAAATTCCCCCAGAGGAACCTCAGCACCCGCCGCAGCAACTGTCGCTTCTTCTGACTTCTTTGCTTCATCAGCCGACAGATTGGAGTCAAAGCTGGCCAAAGTCAGCACCAAGCCAAGACTACCAAACAATCGAAAAAAGCTTCGTCCGCTTTGCATCGCCAAGTTACTCCTGAACTTCTTAAGGCTCGCATTTGCCCCTGTTCCACTTTACAACAACAAGAGGCCCGTATGTTCGTGTGATTTTACTGGAATTCCAAATAAAATCACGGACTTATGAACATCCGCCCACATATCGTTGCAGAATAGCAACAGTTTGTCATCGAAATCCGTCAAATCTGCAAACCTGACCAGGGCAACTTTTCCATGAAAATCACGTTTCTTGGGGCCGCCGGGGAAGTCACGGGCAGTCAGCACCTGATCGAGACAGACTCCATTCGTCTGTTGCTGGACTGCGGCTTGTTTCAGGGGCGATCTGAGGAGGCAAGGCCGAAGAACGAACGTTTTCGCTGTACGCCCCAAAAACTTGATGCTGTGATTCTCTCCCACGCTCATATCGACCATTGCGGCAACCTGCCGGGGCTCTACAAAGCTGGCTTTCGAGGACCAATTTACTGCAGCGAAGCAACGGCAGATATTGCCACGATCATGTTGCGGGACAGTGCAAAGATTCAGGAAGAAGACGCGCGTTACGCTCAGAAGAAGGCCCGACAACAGGGGGGCACCGCGAAGCCCCTTTACACGGAAGACGATGCGAAGAAGACGGCCAAGCTTTTTGAAACGGTCCCGTTCCATGAATGGACTGAGATCATGAATGGAGCTCGCGTGCGTCTGCATCACGCAGGTCACATTCTGGGGGCTTCCGTCGTGGAACTCGAACTGCTGGACGTGGGGGAATGGAAGCGAGTCGTCTTCACCGGGGATCTTGGCCGACGCCAGCAGCCAATCCTGATGGATCCTGAAACCGTCGAACGCTGCGATGTACTGATCTCGGAGTCCACCTACGGCGACCGCCTTCACGAAGATTCCAGCAACGTCAAAGCCGAGCTTCAGCGAGTCATCTGCGCAGCATCGCGTTCGCAGGGTAAAGTCATTATCCCGGCGTTCAGTCTCGGCAGAACACAGATGCTGGTTTATCTGCTGAACGAGCTTCGCAATGAAGACGCTCTGTGTCGAGTTCCCGTCTTCATCGACAGTCCGTTGGCGATTCGTCTGACGGATGTCCACCGCGAACATGCCAATGTGATGGACAGCGATGTTCAGGAAACACTGAAGTATGACGCTGACATCTTCGACTTCCCGGGGCTCACTTACGTTCAGTCTCAGGATGAGAGCATGGCCTTAAATCGCCGTCCCGGGCCGTTCGTGGTGATCGCTGCAGGCGGCATGTGCGAGAATGGTCGCGTAGTGCATCACCTCAAACACAGCGTTGCCGACGAGAATAACACTATCATAATTATCGGCTTCCAGGCAGAGCATACTCTCGGGCGAAAAATCGTCGAACGTCGTCAGGAACTCCGCATCCACGGCAATACTTTACCGCTCCGTGCAAAAGTGGAGATCATCAACGGCTTATCTGCTCACGCTGATGCCGGTGACTTTGAGTGGTGGTTCGGTGAACTGCTCAAGAAAGGTGGAGCTGGACAGATCTTTCTCGTGCACGGTGAATCTAAATCAGCGACGGCTTTAAGTAAGCTCGTTGAGGAATGCTCAGACCTGCCGCCGATCATTCCCCAGTTCGGCCAGTCGTTTGATCTTTAAGCCATCTCAGGGGCTGGTCACATCTTCCCGGGATCTTACGCGAACCTTCCGATGTCGTTACGAATCACCTGCGAATTCTGTGAGGCAAAACTGACCATCCGAGACGACAAGGTTGGTCAGGAATTCAAATGTCCCTCCTGCCGAAAAGTGATCTCGGCTCGAGCGACTGCCGCGAACAATCAGAGCGATGGCTTGATTCCTGCCGAGAATCAAGCCGCCGAATCGTTTGATGAAGGCTCTCAAGGTTTCAACTTCGTCGAAGAGTTCGATCTCGAAGGACTACTTCCCGAGGCGGATCTTTCAACGGACGATTTGTCTCGCATGCCGCCTGCTCGTAAAACGACTGCTCGAGGTAAAAAAATCAAACCACAGCCCGCTACAGATGTGGCCCCGAGCCCTCGTTCAAAACCGCAAAACATTTGCACCGTTTGCCAGAAACAAATGGATCCCGGAGTACGCTACTGTACCGGCTGCGGCCACAATAACTTCGA
>CAIXQV010000961.1 GCA_903921605.1 uncultured Planctomycetaceae bacterium
CGTGCAAGAAAAAGAAATCCCACAAGAGCAACCATGCTTATGAAGCCACGACATGAGGCCAGGCGTGAACTGCTCAAACGAAGAGGCGATAACTAAGTGCCATTCGTCGATGTGACCGGAGCAGTTTAGCAACTTGAGTGAAAGTGACACAGGACGGTTCGTCCCGTGTCACGAACGCGGCCGTTCACTGGCTGCCAAGCGTTGACCCGCGCAATCACTCTGACTACGTTTCTCATCCTCTCGATCTGCGATCGGTCCAATCCATACCTGCAGCAGAAGATCAATAGCTGGCCTGCGTTGCCCTTCGCTCGGACGCTTAAGACAACTCGGCAAACAGTATCACCGCTCCGCTGAAGGCCGAAGCGAACGGCTAAAATCTTCTCCGTAGGAGACTTACATTCTCTCTTCCAAACCGGTTTATCCCGGCAGGCCCATCGATTCGTCGGATTTTACCTGCACTCCGAATTGCTAAATTCTCCATTACATTTGCCAGGTTTGTTGAAACTTTCTCGCTTAGTTCTAAATCGAATGGTCAGCGACCTTTGAGTCCGTTTGATGCACTACCCAGGCGTTGAGGTTGGAGATGTTGAACTTTGAAATCGATCGAGTCGCTACCGAGTTTGAGAAGAAGTGGAGCCCGAACTTTCGCTGCTTTCAGGAGCACCTGAAACAGTTGGTGCTGAAGATCAGCAGGGACTCCTGAAACTTCTCATCGAAGTGGATGTTGAGCTCTGCATGACCAACGATGTACATGTGGACGCTATCCGCCCTATGAATCCTCACGGCAGGTAAATTCTTTTCTGCCGCTCGCCTTACACGTGTGAGTGTTATGATGTTGCGAAGCCACTGTTAAGTTCCTCGTTATGGCATGGAACAGAAACTTTCAGGAATGTGCCGCGTTTCAGTGTACGGGTTCACCACAGACGCCCGCATACAGTACGCTGTCGGTCTGTGGCAGTCGGAGTTCCGTGGCGATTTCACGCTCCAGGCAAGCGCCCATGGGAACGGTGCTTAGTCCAAGGCTCGCCGAAACCAGGCAAAGGTTCTGCATGAGGTGTCCTGCCTCCAGCAGCAGGAAGCGGTCCCCGCGTTCACCATACTTCTCAGCGACTCGCTGAGTTTCCCCGATCATCAGCCAAAGAAACGCGCCTCCATCGATCCGGTGAAGGGATGGAACGAGTTCCCGCCATCGTTCTGGAGTTGTTCCGTCAGAAAGCTGCGACAGCTCGTGGCCAACCCGGTCGTAGTGATAAACGCCTGCCGGAAGCCAGCCGCCCTGCCAGTGGACGACAAACAACTCAACCGCCTGCAGCCCTCCAGCGGACGGCGCTGGGCCGCGAAATTGGTCACCCGTGATTCCGTGCGAGGCTTGCAGCAATCGCCCGAGTGTGTGGATTGCCGGGAATTGTGTCTTCAGCTTTCGGGGGGAACGGCGATTGGCGAGCACCCCGTCGAGGCTGTGCCGCCAGCGTCGGCGGTTGCGCGGCAGCGGCCATTTCGGGTAGCCGGGGTAGCGGCGAGGTTCGGCGACATTGGCGTCAGCTTCCGCCCGTTCTATTCGCTGGACGAGCTCTGGCAAATAGAGGCGATCCAGTTCCATCAGCCGCAACCATGAGGTGAGAGAATTCATTGTGGTTTTCCACTCAGGCAAATGGATGAGGCGGCACGGAGACCCATTCGGCGGCGTTTCGGTGCTGCCACATTGGGCCCCCGAGAAACGGCAGACGATGATCACCGTGCAGCGGTTGTAGTCCAGGGATCAATACACGCAACACGAGCCAATCCAAGGGGGGCGAGACAAACCCTGGCGGCGTGAGGTTTCGGAAAAGAACGGGATGGGCTTTCCCAAGTTTCGCCTGCAGGTCCTGAAGCCTGTCTGTGCCATCGGCGTGGGGATCGCACGTTGGCTTAATAGATTTTTCCAGCACGGTCTCTGACAATCGTTCGGGGTTCAGGACATAGTACATCGCGTGCTCAAAGAACGTCTTGGGAACCTTCAATTCCGGTTGCCCTTCTTTATGCCATCTGGACAGCAGAGTCCGCAGGCAATGTCGGCCCTGCACGGCTTCAAGAATGGATTTCATCCAGCTGGCCCGACGAGTTTCACGACACGAAGAACCTACAGAGAAGACCCAGCCTTCGTGATCGGGCCCACTCACGGTGACCATGGTCACATGATTGCTGTAGGGCGTGCGAATGTGATAGAAGCGATACTTGAGATTCGGGCGATCAATGCGACTCCAGACATCAGGACCAAGCAAATCGCGAATGCTTTCAGTGTCCCACTCCTCGACGGGGTAGACGCCCCACCATCCACCGACGATGGCGTCTCTTTCGATGACTTCCTGAGCACCTCGTAACAAGATCGGATCGCCCATACGGCCACTGGAAAGGCCTGTCGAGAAGCCGAATGTGTGATGCTGACACTCACCGTATCTTGGCATCAGGTACACCAATTCCTCAGGAACCCATGCGGGCTCGCCGGTCGAGGCTTCACGACAGCAGACCCACCGGCAGATCGTCTCCGGTGTCAGGGAAGGAAAGGGGAATCCGAGCGATTTGTATTGCTCCGAATGAAACAAAACCCAGCGTCCGGGATCGATGGCAGGTTCGTCCAGTGGCCATGTAGCCCATGATGACTGGAGCGATTCATCAGCAGGCAGCACGCGTGCCAGCATTCGTTCGATGGCCTCACCCACACACGCCTGCTCCGCAGCTTCCGCCGACCAGCCAGCACCGGAGCACGCAATTTGCTCCTCCCCAGTGTTCCAGCCGGGCACTTCACCGGCTGTCATCGCTAAAGACGGATCATGCGGTCGCAGCTCGACGTGTACGAGGAGGTTGAAGATTCCCGTGAAACGGCTCTCATACCATGCGGGCACAGGAGCACCCCTGACAAGCTGGATCCTTGAAGACCCGGTGCCCGCTCACTTCCATGGAATCCAGCTCAAGCACATGCAATCGAAAGACAGCGGACAGCGGCGAATCGTTCAACTGGCCCAGCTTCCAGAAAACAAGCTGCTCCAGAATTGTCAGGCCCTCAGAGGGAAACGGGACTGCAGTAAAGTGACCTTCGTTCTGCCCATGTTTCACGAGAGATTCATAAAGATGTGGTGCCGGAGACAGCCACTGAAAATGTCGCATCAGACATTCCAGACAAGGGCCTGCATTTGGCAGAAACACGGGACTCACAAAGCCACGGCTCGCCGGCCCCGTCGTCGCCCAAAGCCATGGACCCGCTGCAGCCTGCTGGCAACGAGTGTTGAATTGAAGTACAGCGCCGGGATCAAGTGCGTCCTGGCACAATACGGTCAGCACCGAGGCTGACTGCGTCCCAGATTTGGACAGGATGGGCCACAATGTTTGATTTGCGGGTTTTGGGGCTGCGGCTTCCGTGACGTTCGGCTCAGGCTTATTGCTTAAAAAACGTTCTCCGGCCGTTTTCTTCAGTCGATCAGCTAACTCGCCCCGTCCCTCGACTACCAGGCGGAACGAGTTGGGAATCAGGAGCCCCTCCACTGGCCCGTCAATCAGGATGCGTTCGCCGTAGAGCCGTTCCATCAGTTTGCGTGCCGCCTCACGATCCGCATCGGGAACTTCAAGCAGCAATGTTGAGAGCAATGTTCGCCCATCGCATCGCCTCAGCAGGCTGGACATGGACGAGGCGAGCGATCCGGCACGAATAGAGTAACGCACATCCTCGCCTGCAATGAGATGCAGCAGCTCGCCGTCTGCAATCACGGTAAACGGCAGGGCACATTGCGGATAAGCGTAAGCGGCATTCATTGGGGGGCGTCGCCTGCAGCGGCGATCATTCGTTTTTGGACCGTGTTGACCACGTCTGATTGATGATTCAGCAACATGTTGTTCACAAGAAACTCCGGATATTGCCGGTACTTCCTTTGAGCCGTATAGACAAAAAGCGTTTGACCCGGGCCTTGTGGCGTGATTCGAATATTCCCCTTATTAATAATCAGATCATCCGCCGGTGCGTCCCACCAGGCTTGATAGCCGCCACCGGGCAGCTCCTCCATCGTCACGATCATGTCCAGTGTAATTGTCCCCAGGGGCGTCATGACGTCGGCGATGACATGTCGACGATTTTGTTCCAGCGGTCCTGCTTGCTCTTTCTGACGCACGGACTCAAACAGTTTCTGCCACTCGTCGCCCGACAGCATTTCCCACGCCTGTTCGATCGCAACCGGGATTACTACGGCCGTTCGAATTTCTCGATTCCCATCGTCGGACATGACGATTTTCGTGAGGGCTCCCTGCTCAGGAGTGGCAGGGTCATCCATTTTACTGACTGCCGAGGTTCCACGCAGGTAACACGCGCCCAACAGCAATGAAAAGCTGAGCAATCCAGTCAGAAGGATGCCTGTGACCGATCGCTTTCTGGACCTTCGGCCGTTTTTTGCCTGGTGCGACAAAGGTGCTTGCACTGCTGCGATTGCACTCTTGGTATCAGAAGCGTCGTCCATCAACGGCCCCCAGTAATAAGCATGGCAAGTAACCCCATAACTAACAGGCCAACAAGGGTGCCTAGTAACATGCCCCCGGTTATTTTGCCAAGCTGGGCCCAATAACGGTCTCTGCATGGGAGGTCTCTGCGGATCGCAATCCGAAGCGCAGCCAAAAGGCTGGCCCCGAGCATCCATGCGGGCCCGAATATCAAAACCAATACATATATTGATTCGGCTGGTGCCGTAGGATCATCCCACGGTTCGAAGTTCGACGCTATTACAGCACCGATCACGATGACAATAAAAAAACTACTCCAAAACTGTCCCTGGCTGCTTGGCAGATGTTTGCGAGGCTCCGCTGTGCCCTCCCATGTATCAGAAACATTATGCACATCATCTTCTGGGCAATAGTCTCCTGCAACGGCCGCCCCAATCACGCCACCAAGTGTGTGGAGGCAGCAGCAACAACAACTGCAGCAGGAACCGCAGGAGTACACAACCAAGTAACTCTTCTTCCGTTCACCGCGTTCAGGCAGGTGCTGTTTGATAAGATCGGCGTGATTCAACAGATCATAATCTCGCGTCAAATCGAAACCCTCCCGTAACATTCACGTCAGCTGGACTAAATCTGAGTTGCCGCGCGCACCTGTTTACCGCCCATATGAACACCACTAAAGACTACCGAGTTTAAAAATCACTTGCAATCGCATTGGGCTCGAACCACGCCCTCACGTTAAAACGTTGCACTCACACATCTCGTCTCGAACACCGCCGTTGGTGCGATTGAATCGGTGAAGTGAATTCCTCGACTCCCATAACGACCTTGACGGAAACGCCTCCGCGCGGCCGTTTCTTATGCCTACTGATTTCGTGTTTTCAACGCGTTGATTCTGGTGCCGTTTTCGGGGATTCATGAATTTAGCCAGCCCGACGCACAGCTCGAAATCGCGGCTGTGTTTATGACGGTCAACTTCGCAAAGTCCCTCCCCGGACTGGCGCGCGGTGAAATTCTCGTCATCTGGAAGACGACGACATCTATCTTCCCCATCACATCAGCAGCCACTTCACCTCCATTGAAGGCAATCGCCCCCCCCCAAAAAAAAGCTTTCAGTGACTACACAGTGCATATTTGGGAAGAAGACGCCACTGGCCTCCAGCCTCGCGTTTACACGACAGGCGTTTGAACACATCGGTGGCTGGCCGCTGACACTGCGAGGAGACTTTGATCAACAACGGCTCAACTGGCTCAACACGAGCGGCCCGGCCGCAGATCCATGTAGCGTTGCAAGCCCATCCTCCATGTTGCGATGGGGCTCCACAGGGGCCTATCACGGGCAAGCGTTGATGCAAGGGCCGGATGATGAGACGTGATATGCCAATGCGCAGGCCCAATGAACTTTTCAACGTAGCAGCACTATAAAACCAGGAAGGACCATGCCCTGATCGAGAGCAGGTATCAGCCGGTATGATCGTGCCTGCACGCCCCACTCGGCGGATTCGCAAGGTAACGGTTGCAGCTACTTAGGGACTCTAGGGACGCTTAGTGCCACACGGAAGCCAATGGTCGAGTTGAAACGCGGCGCGTCAAACGGGGAGCGGACGGCCGACCTGGAACCAATGGCATCAGAGGACCAACTGCCGCCGCGGCCAACGTGGACCCGGCCATCACTGGGACCGACCGGATCAACCGCCCCACCGCTCGGATGCTCTTCAAACAAGTCCGACGACCATTCTGACACGTTACCATGCATGTCGCAGAGTCCGAAGGCATTTGGCTCTTTTTGGCCGACAGGGTGAGTTTGCGAGTTGCTGTTCCAGCTGTACCACGCGTGATCCTCGAGCCGGGCGATATTATTGCCGAAACTGTAGGGCGTCTCTGTCCGGGCACGGCAGGCGAATTCCCATTCTGCTTCCGTTGGTAAACGATAAACGCGTCCAGCGGCCTTCTCTTCAGGAAGGTCCGATAACCGTTTGCAAAACTCCACCGCGTCCTCCCAAAACACCTGCTCCACAGGGTGATTGGGACCCTTAAAGCGGCTTGGGTTAGTGTCCATGATGCGCTCGAACTGCGACTGTGTGACTTCATGGACACCCATTGCAAATGGTTTTGTGAGCGTCACCATATGTGGAGTCTCATTAGATCCTGTCACTTGCCCCGTAAAAGGACTTCCCATCAGGAATTCTGACGCGGGAATGAGCCTGAATGTCATCCCGATGGAGTTCGTGGTTTCCACAGGCACGCCAAGTTCATTAGCGGACGCTTCCTGACGAACTTTGGGTTGAGGGGTGGCATTCGTCTCCACGGTTGGCGGAGTTTTCTTCGGTCGGATTTCAGACGGATTCATGGCAACACGAAAGCCGTGGAACCAGTGGCCATGCAATGGATCAGCGGATGACCGAGCGCCGGAACGGCATTCGTTGTCGGAGCTTGAATAATTACCACCGCGAACAACACGTGACCCTCCCATGCCAGGGCCAGCCGGATCAACAAGTGGATATTCGTCATAGCTGGTGGACCAATCGCTGCACCACTCGTCCACGTTCGCATGCATGTCAAAAAGACCGAAGGGATTCGGCAGCAATTTTCCAACAGGATGAGTTTGCGTATTGCTGATCAGACTCGCCCATGCATAGTCCCCAAGCCATTTCACATCATCTCCGAAACTGTAGTCTGTATGCGTCCCTGCACGGCATGCGAACTCCCATTCCGCTTCCGTCGGCAGACGATACACACGGCCGGCTGCTTTTTCCTCCGGCAGCGCCGACAGAAGTTCGCAGAACGCGACTGCGTCAGCCCATGAAACCTGTTCAACAGGCTTCTGCGGTCCCTTAAAATAGCTGGGGTTGGCTCCGACGACCGTTTCGTATTGTGCCTGCGTAACTTCATGGACTCCCAGATGAAAGGCCTTTGTGAGTCTCACCTTGTGCGGAGCTGCGCGGCCTTTATCCCCCATGATGAATTCGCCCGCAGGAATGACTTTGAACGACATTCCGATCGAGTTGGTGGATGCGACTGATACTCCAAGATGATCGGCCCAGGCACTCTGAGCAACCGCAGCCTGAGAGGCCGACACCGGCTTCACAGCATCCAGAGGCGCAGGCTCTTCCGTAACACGTCCGGAAACACTCATGGCCACTCGAAAGCCGATCATGTAGAATCCTACAAAGGGTGCGGACGCACCACGCTCAGCGGATTTGGCAGACTCCGCCCCCCAATTAACACAGCCATCCCGGCACACGCGGAACTCTCCAGTCTCGGGACCCACCGGATCAATGACCGCAGTTTGTGGATATGGGGCGGACCAATCACTGCACCACTCCTGGAGATTGCCATGCATGTCATAGAGCCCGAAGGCATTCGGCAGCTTTTGGCCGACGGCTTGTGTCTGACTTCCGGTAGTCACCGGGAGACCTCGGCCGATGATAGTTGTCTTGCGTCCAGAATTCTTTTCGTACCAGCCGTAATCGTCCAGCGATTCTGGATCGTCCCCAAAATAGTAGGCCGTCGTGGTCCCAGCGCGACATGCGTATTCCCATTCCGCTTCGGTCGGCAATCGATAAACACGGCCCGCCTTTTTCTCCTCCGGAAGTTCCGACAATTGTTTGCAGAATTCGACAGCCGCTTCCCAGGAAACCTGGTCCACGGGATGCGTGCTGGTATCAATTCCTCCGACTTTACCCTGCTGAAAAACACTCGGATTGCTTCCCATTAGTTTTTCATACTGGCCCTGTGTCACCTCCGTCGTACAGAGATAGTAATCTTTGCTTAAAGTCACTTGATGCGGCACTTCCTGTGCCTCACCTTCAGGCGGCACGTCATGGGGTATCGACATCATCATGAATGATCCCTTAGGGATTAACGACAGCTTCATGCCGATACTGTTGGTGATCTGCTCTCGTTCTTTCGTACCACCTTGTTCTTCCGGATCAATTTGCGGAGATGAGCAACCGCCCAAAAACAGCCCCATCAGGATCCAGCAGATTGCAATCATCTGATTCATAGATACAACTCCGGGCATGCTATTCCCTCTGTTTTGAGATTCTTCCCACGCATTCATAACGATCCCAAAGACACACAAGAAAAATCAATCGTTCCACGAAGCTTTAGGTGAAATCGGTGATATTTTGCGCAGGTGTTTTCACTGCACCTCCCCTCATCACCGGTCGCTTCCATGCCAGGCAGGCGTTCTTCGATGCAATGAGCGGCGGCGTCTTTTCGTTTCAGGGCGACACCGTATCGGCCAAACAATTTGAGGCCGTCCAGAGCGATCCTATGCGATTAGATTCAACGTGGAAGTCATCCCGGTGGCTCACTTCGCGTGCGTGTGCGAGATGCTGGACATACATGTACCCGCTGACTGGAACATGTACGCCGGGCTCACTTCGCGTGCGCGTGCGAGATGCTGGTTCAAATCCGCCACGCGTGTCGTATTTGAGGCAATAGCTAACTTTGCGCTCGCGTGCGAGGTGCTGGTAAGATGTCCGAATTGGGACCTCTTAAACTGAAGGTCATCACGGCGGCCGATCACTTCCAGATCGACGTGGATGTAATTCATTCACTTCCAACGGCTCGCCAGTGGTCACACGGGTCCACGTCGCACATCTATTTCCTGTGTTTCCACAACACAATAGCCCAGCAGATGCCTACGGCAGCTGGCAAGCCAAGGAAGATCAGAGCGTAGCCAAATAGCTTCCACGAGTCCGACGTGTCCCATGTAAAGGTAATCGCATCCGACGCGACGAGCGTGACGTTGTGGAGGTGTGCAAAAATTTCCGAACAGTTCGCAGGGGCAGTGAATTGAGTGAAAGCGATCATCATTACTCCACTGGGCTTGATGGCGGCAGCTGAGTTTTTATAGGTTACTGGGAAGAAGCGATGCAGAGGATTCAGGCCTCATACAAAGGTCGCATGAGACTTGCTGCCCCCGTTGATGACAAATGCTGTCTAACCGGTTTCGATCATGCAGGCCCTCTACAAGTACCTACTTCTGGCCTCGCTGGCCGATACAGAGTAAACCGCCGAGCAGTCCGCGATCAAACTCTCTCATCGTCATTCCCTGGCGGGCGGCTTCCCTGGACAGCCGAAACAGGGGCACCGCCAGCTGGACCAACACGTCAGTCTTTCCCTTGTTCCTCTCCAGTCGTCATGTTCATCGACAGCCGCAATGCTCTACCTGACGGTTATTCGCACTCGCGAAGCATCGCATGAAGGCCACTCTTTTACACTACCGTCTCCACAGGACCGCCACCGCAAGTGCGGTCACACTTCGATGCGAGTCTGCATGACGAAACAGTTTTGAATTATTTTGTCAGCTGATTCCTGCAATGTTCAGGCTATGCTCAACGATATCAAATGCGGCACGCGGGTGCCCCAGTGATTTTGATGCGGCCTGCATTTGTCTGAGCCGAGCGGGGTTTCCCAGCAACAGTTCCAGCTTGTACCGGAGCGCTGAGGGGTGGTTAGCCTTCACTGCAGCTCCGTTTTCCAGCAGATAATCACTGTTGCGACTCTCCTGTCCGGGGATCGGATTGACGATGACCATGGCAAGACCTCTGGCTAGTGTTTCCGATGTTGTCAGACCTCCTGGTTTCGACACGATTACATCGGCGCATCCCATCCAGCAGTCCATTTCATCTGTCAAACCGACAATTTGAACGCGATGTCTGGCGGGAGTCGAAACGGCTTCCAGGGTTGTTTTCAGGGCAGCGTTGCGACCGCAGATGACCACCAAATCCATTGGTGTCGAGACTTCCAGAAGGCTGCGGAACACGCCTTCTACCGGCCCGACTCCAAATCCCCCGCACATTTGCAGAACGACCGGGCGGTCGCCTGCCACGTTCATGCGACGGCAACATTTCTTGCGGTCTGCAGCCTGAGCAAAAGCCGGCATGACCGGGATCCCGGTGACGGTGATACGGTCAGCCGGAATTGCCCAGTGCTGCAGGTGCAGCTTGCCCTCGTCCGTCGCCACATAATAGTGATCACAGGGCTCATTGACCCACAGGCGATGAGTGTCGAAGTCCGTACAGACTGTCACCTGCGGAGTGCTGAACTTCCCTTTTATCCGGAGTCTCGCAATCCGTTCCGCTGGAAGGAAATGTGTATTGATCACAAGGTCACATGGCGTTGCCAGCAACCATTTCTCGAAGTCCCGCAGGTTGAGCTTATCGACTGCGATACGAAGTCGATCTCCGAGACGACGCCCTGCCGAAGTATCGCTGTCCATCCTGTCATAAACATAGCCCAGCAAATGCGGTGCTTTGCCCACAAGATCAAGGTACGCCTTCGCATAAATGCGACGAAACGCGGCGGGGGTAAAGTCCAGAACGTCCCGGCTATCGACCTCGGCACCCGGCAGCAACTGCCGCGCTGCAGCAGCCACAGCTTCGCCGGCTTTCAGGTGCCCTGCTCCGACAGACGCCGAGAGCACCAGGATTCGTGGTGCAGATGTTTCCTTCCGCGTGGCTTTGCTCACAATCGAACTCCCTGCTCACCTGTTGAAAAAACTTAGCTCGACTTTGCCAATGTTAAGGTCTTCAGGCGGCTGTCGCGAGCGTCCGTCAAATCCGACAGGAACACCATCGGGGAATTCCTGACACGGCATGACGATTTCGACAATCAGTGAAGCGCCCTGCCCACTTCGGTATTACGGTCGAATCAAAATATTCTTACAGATTTCCAATAACAATCGCAGCCACCGTCGAATCCCTGTTATCCGTTGTGAGCAACTGGTTGACACCTCGATAATTGTCGCCACGATGACCGTGGATGGACTGTACGTGATTCGCACGTGCGTGACAGCCGAGCGCATGGATTCGGACAAGGTTGTGCTGACGTACAAGAGCCTTGCAAAAGCGAAACGAGCGTTTCGAAGTTTCAAGTCGATTGATCTTCACAGTCGTCCAATTCGGCATTGGAACGATAATCGCGGTCTCGCTTATGTTTTTCTGTGCACGCTGGCTTGTTACGTGGAGTGGCGTTCCGGTGATGTCGATCGACCCTCGAAACAGCACTTCATACGCTGCTCCGGCGGTCACGCCCGAGGTGGCGAACCGGAGTTCGCTTCACTACTCCGGTCCGACACACCCGTGTCGTATATTAATCAATACGATTCGTCTCCCTGATCGCCACTGTCGCCTGAAATTGCTCAGGATTCAGGCCAGTCAATGAACGGTTCTGATATAACACGATCGAGTCTGTGGCCAAATGTTTGAGTTCCACTGCACCCACTTCGTACAACCCCGTCATGCCAGAATTCATCGACGTCCAGCCGACACTCGAAAACTACTGGCGGTCCATCATTTTGTTTGGCCGCAACGTAGCGTCCTACAAGTTCGCCCTCGGTCAGTCGCTGTTGGAGTTCGCCACGCGGGAGCAGGAAGTCATTGCCTTGACGGATCTTGCCGTCCCTTTTGCTCGCAAGCTGTGTGAGCACTTGAGAACCGCCGACAAACAGGCCACGTCAACCAGCAGTAAGTTTCTCGACGTCTGCCGGAAGTTCAATGCTCAGGAGATTTCTGAGGCGGAGTTGATCGACAGCACGACAAAGCTGGGATTCAACAACGTGATCGACGCATTTCACGTTGTTCACGATGCCGAAATTGATGTCCGGTTCTTCACCGACGAACGAGCTGGCAAAGAGAGAGGCATCCGACTCACCGACAACGTCTTTCGTCTCACTGAGACAATTCAGTTCGACAACCTGCCTGCCGAGATCGAAGCGCGGTGGCGACTTGTCGAAACGGCGTGGGATCTGAAGATGCCCCGAGCAGTCTTGACCGTTTCCTATGAAGACCATTCCGGGTTGCTGATAACCTCAGGCCGTGACTTCGAGCGAAAGGCAATCACGAGTTGTCGAGACGCCCTTAACGGCTACCAAAAAGGAAAGTGCTTTTACTGCTTTGGGGACATCGGTGTTCTTGATGAATCAACAACGTTGGCGGAAGTCGATCACTTCTTCCCGCACGTTCTGAAACAGCATCAATTCGTCGGCCCGCTGGATGGCGTCTGGAATCTGGTTTTGGCTTGCCCAACCTGCAACCGTGGTTCCGCCGGCAAGTTTGCTCGATTACCTGAACTGCGATTCCTGGAACGCCTCCATACCAGAAACAGCTTCTACATTGAGAGTCATCATCCACTGAAGGAGACACTTGTCGCGCAGACAGGAGCGACAGAACTGCAGCGCCGCCAATTTCTTCAAGCGGCATATCATCAGGCAAAACAACTACTCATACTTCAATGGAAGCCAACGTTTGAACATGAGCCTGCATTCTGAAAAGGAAAACCTCCAGTTTTACGACGACAACGCGGCAGCCTACATCCTGTCGACGAAGGATCTCGACTTGTCTGAACTTTACAACCAATTCTTACCGCACATTCCCGCCGGAGGATTGATCCTCGACGCCGGCTGCGGCTCAGGTCGAGATTCAAGACAGTTTGCCCAACGAGGATTTCAGGTCGAAGCCATCGACGCATCACCGAGAATGGTTGCAGCGGCTGGACAGTATCCCGGTGTTCAAGCCAAAGTGCAAAGACTTCAAGACATCACAACAGCAAACCATTATGACGGTATCTGGGCTTGTGCGTCACTTGTCCACTTTCCGCTCGAAGAGATTCCATCGGTCCTGCAAAGACTCATCAATGCCCTGAAACCAGACGGGATTCTATTCGCCTCATTCAAACACGGAGCTGGCCAACTCGTAGATGCCCACCGCACATTCACCATTGTGAATGAAGAGTCCTTGGCGTCGATCTGTTCGGAGTTATCTGCAACGCAGACAATTCGCACTTGGGTCACAACAGATTTGTTTTCCAACAATCGAGTAATGTGGCTCAATGCATTACAAGTAAAGAAAAGTGTGTAGAGTGAAGTCGAACGAAGAATCAGGAGGCCGGCGCGGATTCATGATCGCACTGTGACAGAGCGCTGCTGTTTCGAAACAAGTCGTATTGCATCGCCATTGGATTCAATAAACCTCTCGAATTCTGTAAAACTCCGTGATCCTGCCGCCGACTAGCAGCGTTTTCGACGGAAGGCCCGAACGCAGCCGCTCAGCCAGCGTGGTAACTGGTATACGGCTCTGAAATCGTCCCTTTTGGAAGCATGTGTTCATGCGACCTCGTTTCGGACGTTCAGGTGACCTGAGCGGTTGCGTTCCGGCCTTTCCGGAATATTACTGACGCCTGCGCGTATGAAATCGCCAGGCTTTTCTTTCGCCCCTAAACGTTGGTGGTAATGTGAGACACAATGATTCTTGCGTCCAGGAAATGGGGGCTCGTTCGACATCTTTTGGTGAGGCCTTCTACATCCGGATTTACACCAACCAGTATCGCCCGTTGTCGTGGACAGAGATCTGGGAAGCCTTCATCGATTCGTATCCGGGGCAATGGGCAATTCAATCATTCCCTCCGGAAGATCGTGTCGTCGATGAGCAGAACATCTATCACCTGTTCGTCCTTACGGAACCGCCGCGAGGATTCGACATCAAACGTGGGCAAGTAGAGCCTGACTCATTCGCAAAGGGAAACCCCGTGCCTGCAATGGAATCGTATGGAGCAGTCCTAACACAAGTTGATCGCACAAAGGTAGCACAAGCAATTCATGCAGCGTGGTCCACAAAACGATGGAACGACTTGGCTCCACCGGATCAGGCAGACGCCTTGCGTGAAGCCGACGCGGCCCTGGTGGAGATCTCCCGCCAACTTTCATTGGTGAAGTCATGATGGCGGGGAAACCACGAATTCTGACGCTGCGGTTGAAGGCGCGCTGGTGGAACGAAGTTGACCTTGGCACAAAGTGTCACGCTGACATCACCGTCAATCCCGCTAACAATAAGAAGAAAGTCTCATGATCACAGTAGGCATGTCACCGACGACGATCCTGAGTGAAGCCAATTCGCTGGCGGCCGCATTTCACTTTGCTCTGGGATTCACCGTGCCGGACGGTTACGAGTTTCACAAATCGAATAACCCTCGATCGCTATTCGCCTGGAACCTCGTTCGCATCGCCTTCGACCGAATCGCCACAACAGATCTGAACGAAGTCGTTGCTGAGTGCGACGACAATGAGTGTGAGGCGAAGCATGAGTTCTGAAGGAAATGCCGCTGAGGACACGGATGTGATTGAAACAGTGACGAAGTTCTCGCAGGTCAGTCTTTTTTTACGTTCCGTTTCTCACCCGGCAATATTCGTCGGGACCACCGCATCTACTCTCGACCAGTGCAAGTACAGCAAATAAATGAGGTTATGCCGCGATGAAGTTTTACACCACATCTGAAGTTGCAACGATTCTGGGCATCTCAAAGGGAACCGCAGTCGGCCTTTGCAATGACGGCCTATTGAAGGCCGTCAACATTGGACGCTGCAATTCAAAAAGGAAACGTTGGCGAATCAGCGAGGAAAGCCTCGAAGCCTTCGTTCGAGATCGCGCAAATCCGACAGCAAAAGAAAAGCAGGTGACTGCTCGTGGACGTTTGATCCAGCGGCCAGTACGCGATTACTTCGCTTGAGTTCCGGCGACTTCTGGTGGGAACATCCAACCATGAACGTGGTTGGATAAGTCAATCAACCGCTTCCTAAAGAATGAGATATCAGACAAGGCCACCTCAGTAACTGTTTTCTCGGTCAGGTATCTACTCCCGATCCTATGCGTATCGTGTTTCGATGTTACTTGCCGCCAGCTTTCTTTGCTTTTCGCTTCACGGGCTTCTTTTTCTTCTTTGGAAACAGCCATGCATGAACATATTGGCCAACGTCAATCAATCGCTGGTCTTCAATCCCCTGGCGATAAACCGCGGCCATGGATTCATCGGCGTGGCCCATAATGTAGTCAACGGCAACCTGATCCTTGGTTCCTCCAGCCACCGTCTCGAATGTTCTCCGCAGTGAATAAAAGCCCCTGCCATTCCGGGAGACTTTGCAGGACGCGCACAGCTTCGTAAACATCTTCGTAATGTTGTCGCACGTGTAAGTCTCGCCAGACTCCTTGACGACTTCCCACCAAACAGGCTTTCCGTGCGAAGTCAAAAAGCAGAGTGCGTCGTCTGCCTCATCCTTTGCAATCGGCCGCCGCAATATCGCGGCCCGTATCGCTTCGATCGTCTCTGGCCACAATCGAAAGCGCCGTGGAATCCCGGTTTTCTCACGTGCCAAGTCGTACCATCCCGATTGAACATTCAGGAATGTGGTCGACAGTCTTCCGCAATCCGCATTCCCCATGCCGCCATTGATTCCGAGGAGGATGCAGGCCTTGAGCCATCCGTCGGACGCCTTCAGCAGCTTCTGGATTTCAACGGCTGAAAAGTCGAGTTTGCCACCTCGCGCCGCTTCTTTCTTTTGCTGTTCACGCCGCGAAACGGTCCTACTCGGTTTACGAAAGTCGGGCCCGAAGTTCGGCATTGAGGGAATCAGCTCAGATTCAAACGCCCATTTGAAGGCGGTCCGGATTCGTTGAATCTCGTTTCCAGTCTTCTCCGCACCCCATGTTGCCGGGAAGGCTGCTTTGTAGGCCGAGAAGTCAGAGGCTCTCAAAGAACCCGCCCGGGTGAACTTACCGAAGTGCGCCATGAATCTCCGACAGGACTTCAGGTTATCGCTGAAATGTCGTCTGGTGACCTCTCCGGAGTCAACACGCCGCTGCTGCCGCTCGAGAAAGAGATTGCAAAGATCGTACGCTGAGAGTTCGGTAGACGACACCAGTGCGACACCCGTTCTCCGGGGATCTCGACCAGCTTGAATTTCGTCCACTTGATCGAGATACTTCTCGAGTGCAGTCTCATGATTCGACCAAACGCCGAAGAACCAGATCTTTCCCTTAATTTTCTTGGCCCATTGGCCGTTCTGGTGGGCAAATAAAGGGAATTCCTTGTAAGGTTTCTCTGGCTTTGTGTCTGGTTTCGTTGCCATCTGGTTTTTCGCTTCAGGTGTCGTTGCGGGTGTCGTCTCACTGAAAACCGCCGCCCTAAAGCATAAAACCCAAGTGTTTTCAATACAAGTCTCGGTAGCTCAATTGGATAGAGCGTCGGCCTCCGAAGCCGAAGGTTGCAGGTTCGACCCCCGCCCGAGACA
>CAIXQV010000962.1 GCA_903921605.1 uncultured Planctomycetaceae bacterium
CGAAAACTCTACCCCCAATTTGCAGCTTTTCGACGAGTCTGTAAAGAGTACGATCCAAACGGAAACTTCCAGAACGACTGGACGCGAGGGTTGCTCGAAGAAGCTTAGCCAATCTGAACTAAGTCGCTCAACGGCGAGGTTCGCAGCAAAACTCAATCGGATCATTCGCCATTTGCAGATGAGTGGTTACCATTGCGACCCCGCTGTTTTATGATCGCCGGTTACTTCCGCCGACGATTCTTCGATGTTCGCCATCAGTCTGCCATCAGGAGGTTCCTCGATGTTGTTCGTCCGCACTGCGTTGATGTTGTTTGTGTTCGCTGCAGGAATTTGTGCTGCTCCGCTGTCGGCACAAGAGTTTGCTGGACCTACCGGGACAACTCCACTAACAATCGAAGGCGATCTGGCGTCACAAATGGTCGACGGAATTGATCGCTTTCTGTTGAAAGAGATTGAGAACACTGCCGCGACGCGAGCGGAACGCTTCACGGTGGATACTTCATCGCCAGAAGCGTACGAAGCCTCTCTGAAGCCGCATCGAGAGAAGTTGGCCAAGTGTCTGGGCATCCGCGATGCTCGCCTGCCATTTGCGGCCCCGGAGATCATCGTTAACGTCGGTGGTGAATCCGTGATCGCTCAGTCGGAGAAGTTCACGGTGCAGGCCATTCGCTGGCCGGTGCTCAGTGATCCGTCGCCACAGGGAGCCGGGTTACCATCGATTTACGGCGAAGGGCTGCTGCTGACTCCGAAGGGCGACATTGTTGCCAACGTGATCGTACTGCCGGATGCAGATCAGACTCCCGAACAGATGTGCGGACTTGTTGAGGGCTTAGCTGAGAACTCTCAAGTTGCAAGACTGTATGCAGAGTCTGGTTGTCGCGTCGTTGTCCCGGCTTTGATCAGTCGCCACCGTGAAAAGCGTTTGGGGCGGGCGGATGTGACGAGTCGCGAATTTCTGCACCGTTCCGCCTTCGAGCTGGGGCGAACTCTTGCAGGTTACGAAGTGCAGATGTCGCTGAGCATCGTTGACTGGTTCGCCGCGTCTTCTCCGAAAACTCCGGTCGGCATTTACGGCTACGGTGAAGGTGGCATGCTGGCCTTGTTCGCCGGTGGCCTGGACACTCGCATCAACGTGACCTGTGTCAGTGGATTTGTCACACCGCGCGAGAAATCATGGGAAGAACCAATCGAGCGAAACTTCTTTGGGCTGCTGCGAGATTTCGGGTTCCAGGAACTTGCGATGCTGGTGGCCCCTCGTGGCCTGAAGCTTGAAATGGCGCCTGTACCGGAAGTCGTACTCGCGGGAAACGGCGGCGCTCCGGCATTGTTGTCGAATAAGCAATTTGACCAGAGCGAGAATCAGCGGGTCGTTGAGGAATTGTTTGCCCGTATCGAGCCTTTGAAGGCTCCATTTACGGTGCTTTCTCCAATCAATGGAAACGTAGGAAACGTAGCGTTGGGTGACGGCTACGATAGCTTTGTCAAAGCGCTGACCCCAACAGCTCCTTCAATTGAAGACCTGACAAAGCTGTCAGTCTCTGAAAAGGAAACCAGGCCGGATCCGGCAATTCGTGAAACAACTCTTTTCCGGCAAATCGATCGCCACAATCAGGCACTGCTTCGCGAGAGCCATTTTGTTCGCAAGGACTTCATGTCAAAGCTCGACATAACGTCTGTTGAAGCGTACGAAAAATCGTCGGATGCTTATCGTGAGATCTTCCGAAAAGATGTCATTGGCGAATTCGATCAGCCACTGCTGCCATTCAATGCTCGCTCACGAAGGTCATGGGATACGGAAAAGTGGACTGGGCACGAAGTTGTGATGGATGTGTTCCCGGACGTGTTTGCCTACGGCGTGCTGTTGTTGCCCAAAGGTCTGAAGCCCGGAGAAAAGCGTCCGGTTGTGGTCTGCCAACACGGTCTTGAAGGTCGCCCTGTCGACATCTTCCAGGGAGATCACCCAGCCTATCATGACTTTGCGGCGAAGCTCTGCGAACAGGGATTCATCACGTTCTCACCGCAGAATCCTTACATCTTTCAGGATCGATTCCGCACGCTGCAGCGGAAAGCTCAGCCGTTGGGAAAAACTCTGTTCTCCATCATCGTGCCTCAACATCAGCAGATCGTAAACTGGCTGAAGACGCAGCCGAATGTTGATGGTGATCGCATCGCGTTCTACGGCCTAAGTTACGGTGGAAAATCGGCCATGAGAATTCCGGCTCTGGTAACCGACTACTGCCTGTCGATCTGCTCGGCCGACTTCAACGAATGGGTACTGAAGAACGCCAGTACTCGCGAGAATTTCAGCTACATGTGGACGGGCGAGTATGAAATTTTCGAATGGGATCTCGGCAGCACATTCAACTATGCGGAAATGGCGGCGTTAATCTGCCCGCGTCCATTTATGGTGGAACGAGGCCACTTCGACGGCGTTGGCGAAGATCACTGGGTCGCTTTTGAATACGCCAAGATTCGCCACCTGTATTCTGCTCAGCTGAAGATCGGCGACAAAACCGAGATCGAATGGTTTGTTGGTCCACACACAATTAACGGGCAAGCAACCTACAAATTCCTGCAGAAGCATTTGGGACACACGCCCACACCGTAACGGCTCATGCAGTCGATATCTTCAACGGCAGGTGTGAAGCAGGAGTCTTGTTCCGGAGCGTTCACCGGCTCAACTCATGAGCTGTGCAACGAAGTGGCAATGTCAATGTGAACGTGCTGCCTGTTCCAGGTCCATCGCTTTGAACCGTCAGAGAACCTCCCAGTTCCGATGCGGCAAGACTACAGTAATGCAGTCCAAATCCGTGTCCGTTCTTTTTCGTGGTGAAACCCTGCGAGAAAATTTTCGTCAATTGAGACTTCTCGATCCCGACTCCACTGCCCTGAACCTCAATCTGCACCTGCTGAGATGAGATCGGGAATGCCCTGAGCTCAATTCTGCGGTCCGCGACCGGAAGTTCGGCCACGGCATCTTTCGCGTTGGTCAGCAGATTAACCACGACCTGAATCAGCTTGTGCCGATCGATCAGAATTTCGGGAGCCTGATCGATATCGTGGATCACCTTGACCGAATGACGCTGGCAGGAAGCCATGATCACCGTAACGGCACTCTCCAGCAATTCGCTAAGGTCTGTCTGTTCTGCAAAGTTCTGAACTCTGGCGTAGCTTTGCTGAGCGGCCACGATCTGATTCGCATGCTGAACATTGTTGTTCAGAGAAATCAGGTCGCCCAGCAATTCGCGTTGCTCGGACGCCAGCGTGTCTGAGAGCTTTTCCAGATACGATGGAAGTTGTCTCCCTCGCTGATCACTGGTGAGGAATTCAGCAAGATTGTCCTTGTACTCTCGAATCAGACCGACAGCCTTTGCAAGTCCCGAGCTGCGGCTGCCAGCAACTTTTTCGTGGACGGTTGAGGCCAATACGTTGATACTGGTCAGGACATTGCCAACATTATGCAACACTGACGTAGCCACTTCTGCTTTGCCGGCCATGTGTGCCGTATCAATCAGCTTGCGATTGGCATCGGCCAGCAGTGATTCAGATCGTTTGCGTTCCATGATGTTGCGGACGATGAGTGTAAAGTACGAGCGACCTCGCAGTGAGATTTGGCTGACCGTGACTTCAACAGGCACCATTACTCCTGCATTATTCACCAGATCCGCTTCCACTCTGGCTCGCTTTGTTCCAGCCGCAGTGCGCAGAGCCTCCATGGGATCACTGTGATGATACAGCAGGATCTGACCGATCGGCTGCCTGATAATCAGCGACAGCTGCGTCTCATCCCCCAGCATTGTTGTGGTCGCTTCATTGGCCGAAATGATCAGACCGGAGTCATTGATTGTCAGGATTGCGTCACGAGCCATTTCGACGATGGTCGCATATTTTGTCGCTTCATTCGAGGCGACCATTCGCATCGGACGAATCAGCAGCTGCCACAACAAGGGTGCACTGATGATCGTGAGGATCGCGGCATCACACAACGCTTCCACACTGGCATCAACGTCGGCCGGAAGCAAAAACGGAAGCAGATACATTACGCCAGCTTCGGCGACAAAGATGACGGCCAGTATCGCGATAAAGTACTGCAGCGGACTCCATAAGGCTGCAGATCCGGAAAATCTTGTGGGCATAGCGACACCGCTCTCTACATGACAAGTTGCTCGTTCATAGATGTTCTATGCAACGTTAGGTCACGAGGCGCAGGTGTGCCAAAATGTCACTATCAGCGGTGTGTGAATCCCACCTCTTTTGATGCCGAACATCAACAGACAGGTCAACTCACATGACCGACAAAAACGAACCGTGGGTAATCCCCTAACCACATTCGCGTATTGCCCCATTGCTTGCGGCAACCTTCGAATCAAACAAGTTCGGCGATCGGCGTGGGATCGCTTACCAGGTGTGCAGGGCGTCCCTGAGGACTGAACAGGATCTTGTTCGGGTCGATACCCAGTTTGTGGTAAACCGTCGACACGAAATTCTCCGGTGAGAGGACTCGATCCACGGCAGAGAAACCTTTGCGATCAGTCGCGCCGATCACTGTTCCGCCGGGAGTTCCACCGCCAGCCATCAGCACTGACATTGCGTTGGCCCAGTGATCGCGTCCCGCAGTGGTACTTCCGGCCAACGTCGAAAGTTTTGGCGTACGACCGAATTCGCCCAGTGCGATCACGAGCGTCGAATCCAGCATGCCGCGCTCTTTAAGGTCCTGAATCAGTGTCGCAACTGAATTGTCCCACGATGGCAGACGCTTGCGCAACGCACCGAAGATGTCACTGTGATGATCCCAGCCGCCGTCATAGACAGTGATAAACGGGACGCCCGCATCAACCAGTCGGCGTGCCAACAAACAACGCTGGCCAAATCCATCACGACCGTAGCGATCTCGGGTCTCCGGACTTTCCTGACTGATATCAAAGGCTTTCTGAGCTTCCGGCGATGTGACCAGACTGTGTCCCTGCTGGAAATATTCATCGAACGCCAGCACCGGATCACCGGCGGCTTCGTCGTTCAGTCGCACCATGCGATCGACTTTGGCTCGCAGATCAGTACGAGACCCAAATCGCATATCTGTCAGATCACGAGGTAACGCGACGTCACGCACTTTAAAGTTGGCGCCGTTGGGATCATCGCCCACAACAAACGGAGCGTACCGTGCTCCAAGAAAATTCGGTCCGCCGGAACGAGACATCTGCGGCATGCTGAAATACGCCGGCAGCCCGTTATCTCGCCCAAGTTCTTTAGCGACGACTGAGCCCATGCTTGGATGAAAACTGACAAACGCACCACAGCCCACCGGAATTCTTGGCGGTGAACCCGTCATCATGTAGTGATTACCGGCGCCATGATTGCCTTGGTCATGCCGGATCGAACGAATCATCGCGTAGTCATTCAGGCTGGCGGCCAGCTTGACCATGTGCTCCGAATAGCCAACGCCGGGAACGGTTGTGTCGATCGAAGAAAACTCTCCACGATACTCCATCGGAGCGTCGGGCTTGGGATCGAATGTTTCGAAGTGAGTCGGACCGCCATCCATCCAGATCAGAATACAGCTTTTGGCTTTCCCGGCGGGAACATGGCCGCCATGCTGCGATTCTGCGCGAGCCTTCAGGCCGCCGACAAAGCTGGTTCCAAGGAATCCACCCAGGCCCAGTTCCAGCGCGTTACGTCGGCTAATTCCATCACACCGTCTGCGGTTTAACATTGATGTCGTTCCTCAGTCCTGAAACACAAACTCTGCCGAGTTGACCATGGCCCACGTGAGATCTTCAATCACCTGACGACGGACAGCGCCTTCCGCAGCCAGCAAATCAACCACCAGCTTCGTTTCATCCGGCGTCGGCTTGCGTCCGAAGACACGCGTATAAAGTTCAACCGAGATCTCTTCACCGGTCTTCGAACTATCCGCCAGAATCTTTGCCAACCCGCTATCGCTGCCAATATCACGAAACAGCTTTTCTGAATTCATCAAATGCAGACTCTGCACAACTGTGGAGTCACTCATGCGTTCACATGGAGGATCCTGATTCGGATCCGGACGCCCAAACGTATCAAGGAACAGAGAATCTGATCGATGAGTCCACAGTTGCTTGGCGGATGAATCCGGTGGCATCGCATCGAATTCCGGAGGGACTCCCGTGACCACAGTGACGGCATCCAGCAGCACTTCCGCTCGCAGACGATGACGATAGTGGCGGGAATGATTTCGGGTATCTGAAACGTTCGTATCGTTTGGCAGTGAACTCAACTGATACACATGCGAATTTGCAATGACCCGCACTAACTCAGTCAATGAAAACCTCGAGTCCCGGAAATGCTCACCCAGAGCTTTCAACAGGGGACCATTCGTCGGAGGGTTGGTCGCGCGAAGGTCGTCAACCGGCTCCACTAATCCTCTGGCCATCAAGTCAGCCCAAACTCGATTTGCCATCGTCTGGGCAAACAAATGATTGTTCGGTGAGGTGATCCATGCAGCGAGGGATTCACGTTGATCCTGACCTTCCACGACAGGCGGTGCTTCTCCAAACAGCGGGCGAGGCTCCATTGTTGCACCAGTCACCGGGTGCGTGACAGCGCCGCGAGTTCCAGTGAAAACAAATTCTTCCGAGCCCGAAATGGGGGCGGATATCCCGGTCCCTTTGCGGCCAACTTTTGAAAAATAGGCGGCAAAGCTATAGAAGTCATCCTGGCCCCAGACTTCGAACGGATGATGATGACACTTAGCACAATCAAGCCGCACTCCAACGAATAGCTGACTCACCAACGTGGTTAGTTCTTCAGGCTGCCGTCGATCGCGGAACATCACGACCGAGCCATCGCGGAACGTACCGCCGCGGGCCGTCAAAAGTTCTTTCACGAACTGATCCCACGGTTTCCGTTCATGAAATGACTGCCGAATCCAATGGTCATAATTGAACGTCGCTTTAATGCCCACGTGATACGGATTGGGACGCAGCAGGTCAGCCCATTTGTTAGCCCAGTGATCGGCGAACTCAGGCTCCAGCAGTAATCGATCAACCACTTTGGATCGCTTGTCCGGCGCCGTATCGGCCAGAAACGCATTCACTTCATCCTGAGTCGGGATGCGTCCACAGATGTCGGTGGTCACTCGACGCAGGAAAGTGTGATCATCACAGATCCCGGAAGGTGTGATATTCAATCGTTGCAACTTCTGCCAAACCAGCTCGTCGATAAAGTTGTTGCGAGGAAGTGCGGCGTAGTCGTCGGCAGGAATCGTTTCGGTGCGAGGAATCATCACATCACAGACAGCGATCTGTCCCATAAACCGAGCCATGATCGCAGCATCACCGGTGATTTCACCCGCAGTAACCACTCCCGTCTCATCAACAGCAGCAATCGGCGCTTCGTTGGACTGAAAAGCTGTCAGACGGGTGACATCGCGTTCTGTTCCATCGGAGTACTTCGCGGTCACAACAATCGCCTGAGTTTGCTTTGGAGCGAGAACCGCAGAGGCGGGATTCACGGTGATCGATTTCAGGGCCGGAGCATTCGGAGCTTTGCGAGGCATCCCCTGGCGCATCCAGGTCAGCATCGTCTGAAACTCAGGACCAGCGACATCAATACGTCGACCACCACCGTGAGGAATAGTGCCAGCCGGCTTCGCGAGCATCAGACTGTTTTCTGGAGCCCCCGGGAATACTCTTCGACCACGACCTTCTTTTGCGATCGCATCGAAATCCTGTTGTGCATCAAAGCCAAGCAGCGACAACTGGAATCCACCCTGACCACGAGCTTTCCCGTGACATGGGCCGCTGTTGCACCCAAAGCGAGTCAGAATTGGCTGCAGATCGTTTTCAAAATCCACAATCGGCGGTTCATCAGCAATCAGCGACGCGCCCTGCAAGAAACTGCATAAGCACAACACAGCAGCGACGGATGGAAAAGCGGGTAGTCGTGGCACAGTGTTGCTCGACTTGGGAAGGACAAACAGCGGGGAAGAACAGGAGGGATTATTTTGGGCGCGGCGACGACTGAGGTGTGATCTGAAAGCTAGATACCGCAAACACCCGGCCTCAATCATGCCGCCCGCAGAATAACCAAATACGGGGCTATGCAGGCTAGCAAATCGTCACCGTTGTTGTCACGCACAAAGCCGCGGGGATCGCGGTTTCGGGGCGATTTTCGACGATCTTCCTGAGAAGATCGACTTCAGGGGTGAACTATTGCTGACCTGGTGAGAAAAACTCAGTGGTGACTCTGCGAACCGGAACCGGAGAATCCACAAATGATCGGATGAAGCACCAACGTACACCATCAGGAGATGTCGTGACGCAGAAACTGGTTTCCAAAACGTCATCATCATCATTGCCGTGCTTTCCTGAAGAGTTTCTCCCACGATCAACGGTAATCTTAAAGAACTCTCCGGAGGAATGAATCACCTGCCATGTTCCGGAAGCAAGATTGCGAGGTAACGGGATGCAGGTCGCTCCACCATCGAGAGCAGGTTCCACATTACCGGGTGTTACATCTTCTGCATGCACATCGAGCATGTCGTACTCGCCGGTCTGAAGTAGTTTCTCTTCCAGCGATTTTTCGTCTTCAATTGAATCACTTGTGACTGATTCTGTGGCATTAAGATTTGCTGAGTCGGCTTGCACCACAGATTCTTCTTTGATCGGATCAGCCGGTTGAGGCAGTTCAGCCTCGGTTGACTCGGCCGCTGGATGTTCATTCTGAGCTGAAACATCGCCGGAGTGATCGGCCACAGTCTCGTCCGTTGAATTCTCAGCGACTACCGCCACAGCCTCTGCTTTGACGACTGCCTCAGGTTCAACAACTTCGACAGCGGTCTCCTCTGTCGCGATGTCTTTGGTTAAGGTGGTTTCCGTTACAGAATTGGCACCGTGGGAGTCTGATGTGCCTTGCAACGAAAAATCCTCGGGGGCCGGCACTGCTGCGGACTCGACCTCTGCGACAGGAGTTTCAGAAGTGGCGAGTTCCATGACGGGGGATTCAATCGCGGGCATTACGACGGCCGCCTCATCCGATTTGATCTCTATGACTTCTGCGTTGCTGCGAACGGGCTCTTCAGTATGCTCATGCTCAAGCTTGCCTTGAACAGACTCACTGGAAACAGACAACTCTGTAGAAGGTGCAACTTCTTCTGTCCTGGCTTCCTCGACTGAAGCTTCAGTGATTGAAACCTCTTCAGACTCAGTGATGGCCAACTCCGGAACTACGGGCTCACTTGCCTCGGGTTCGGCACTAACAGCTTCGACAGTTTCTTCAACAGAAATCGTAACGGCTTCATTGCCGGTGTTTTGAGAAACTGGCATGTCGTCAGCAACTGGTGTCAGATTCACGACAGAACCTTGAACAGCATTATTCTGATGAATCTGCTCTTCATGACGCTCAATCACAGGCTCATTCTGCCCGGCGCTATCACTGGCTCGCATGGCGATTCGCACCGGTCTCGGCTCTGGCACTGAGAACTCTACAGGCAACATGTTCTCCCGCTGCACAGTCTCGACCGATGACATCGGAACCACGGCAACCGGTTTGTTTAAGCGTTTGTTTCTTGCAATCGTCGAGTCCATCGCCCTCTGGTCGGAATTCCAGATGCCCATGAAGATTGAAGAGAATACCAACACCATGAAAACTCGAGCGTTCATTGATGAACATCCCAAAACAAGGGGCAAACCCTTTGGCCACTTATCGAGCCGAGGCTCGAATTCAGAAGCACCACCGGAAAAACCGAACCACGAGTGAACACCAATGGCCTGGTCGGTTGACTTCGTCGTTTAACCCCTGGCGAACAAGCCAGTCCGAACAACAATCCTGTCTGTCGGCTATGGATTAAACGGAAACTCTTTGAAAGCAGTCAATTAACAAACCGTCAGCCGGAACTGCACAGCGCAGCAACTCCAGCAACACAAGCTGGAAGAAAATATCGACGGTAGCGACTGCGAAAGGGCCGGGTTTTCTGCCGATCACGCAAAGAACGATGGGGGAGCATGGCCGAATCACCATGTTTGCCGCTGTTTCCAGATGTCGCGATTCAGTCACTTCTTACGCGTTGTTCGGGGGCCGCCGAAACAAAACCTGGAATTCAAACGGGGCAGGCAAACTTCCACGCAAGTTGAAGGGAATCGTTCGCAGCCCGTGTCTTGATTCACTGAGAATTCTCGCAGCAGACCTGCAATGAGCAATCGCTCTTCGTAAACTCAGTACGCACAGTTGTTTCCTCAGCTAAAAGCAAGATCCGCATGTCAGAAGCCAATCCGTTTGTTGTCTGCACCTTTGAGAGTCGTCGTGCAGAGGAAATGTGTTCACTGATTTCTCGCCAGGGGTGTCTACCACTGTCTGCGCCATCCATGCGTGAGATTCCGATCGAGCATAACCCCGAGGCCATCGAAATCATTCAGGGGTTTCTTGCTCAGAAGTTTGACGCCATCATTTTGCTCACGGGCGTTGGCACTGAAGCCCTTTTCGATGTCGCTCGGTCGCAGGAGTTGTACGATCCGCTTATTGAAGTGCTGGCCAAAACACCGATCATTATTCGCGGCCCAAAACCGGCGGCGGTGTTGAGCAAGGTTGGTTTGAAGTATGTAGTGCGGGCTCCAGAACCGAACACGTGGCGAGAATTGCTGACTGCAATTGATGATGCGAAGTTCGAACTCAATGGCAAACGAGTTGTCGTTCAGGAATATGGCCTGCCGAATACTCGACTGTATAACGAACTGCAGAACCGAGGCGTGACCGTCACGGCCTGTCCAGTTTATCGCTGGGCTCTGCCGGAGAACACAGAGCCTCTCGAGTCCGCCATTCGCCAGACAGCCGACGGCAAGGTTGATGCTGTGCTCTTCACAAGTGCTAATCAGGTCAGCAGCGTCTTAACCGTGGCCGAACGAATCGGCGTGCTCGATCAATTCCGCGCGGCGACTTCAAGCCGCACGCTCGTCGTCTCCATCGGTCCGACCTGCACCGAAGCTTTGATCGACAACGGTTTCGATGTTCATGCGGAAGCCTCGCCCCCCAAAATGGGCCAGCTTGCCCGAGCCGCCGCTGACGCTCTGAAAGCTCGGCGCGATTCCCATCAGCCGTGAAGGTGTTGAACCGGCACGGCATTAAGGAGTTGGTCTTGTACGGAACTTCAAGTTCAAGACCGTCATCGGAAAGCTTTCGCCGTTACGCTTCAAGGTCGGTGCAGGCGGGCAAACGGTGTGTCTCGCAGGAGAACCCATGTGTCTTTACTTCCACCGCCCTGCGATGAATTGACGATCATCGATCCCTCTTTCAGAGCCACTCGCGTCAGCCCGCCGGGCAGGACGAACACATCTTCGCCGAACAAAATGAACGGTCGCAGATCGACATGTCTTGGAGCCAAACTACGGTTCAGAACCGTCGGCACTGTAGACAATGTCAACATCGGTTGAGCGATATAGTTGCGAGGATCTTTGCGGATCGACTCGGCACATTGATCGCGTTCTGCCTGACTGGCTTGTGGGCCCATCAGGATGCCGTAACCACCCGATTCATTCGTAGGCTTAACGACCAACTTATCAAGATTCGAAAGTACATACTTGCACTGATCCGGTTCAGAACACAGATATGTTGGCACGTTCTCCAGAATGGCGTTTTCGTTCAGATAATACCGAATGATCTCAGGCACATAGCGATAAACGGCCTTGTCGTCGGCGACTCCGGTTCCGGGAGCATTCGCCAGAGTTACATTGCCACTGCGATAGGCTCGCATAAGGCCAGGAACACCAAGCATGCTGTCAGGGCGAAATGCTTCCGGGTCGAGAAAGTCGTCATCAATACGGCGATAAATGACGTCGACACGCTGTGGTCCATGAGTCGTCTTCATCCACACAACATCGCGTCTGTCGACGAATAAGTCTGTTCCGTTAACCAACTCAACGCCCATCTGCTGAGCCAGAAACGAATGTTCGAAGTACGCCGAGTTGTAAACGCCGGGA
>CAIXQV010000963.1 GCA_903921605.1 uncultured Planctomycetaceae bacterium
GATCCCGACAACGACGAACCCATACGGCTCGGGCTCGTGCCTCAGAATCTGGCAGTCTATCCCGACCTGACGGTTCAGCAGAATCTGGAAGTCTTTGGGCGACTCGAAGGTGTCAGTGGCAAAGCCCTGAAGCATCGCATCGATGAAGTGCTGGAATGGGCCGCGCTGAAAGATCGAACTCGATCACTGACAAAGACTCTTTCAGGTGGCATGCAGCGACGTCTCAATATCGCCTGCAGCGTGTTACACGATCCGGACATTCTGCTGCTCGATGAGCCAACGGTAGGCGTCGACCCGCAAAGCCGCGAACGCATCTATGAAATGATGCAGCAACTGACGGCCGATGGAGCAGCCGTACTGCTGACAACCCATCAACTGGAGGAAGTGGAAACTCGCTGCGATCGGATCGTGGTGATGGATCATGGCGCGATCGTCGCCGATGGCACGTTGAGCGAACTCGTCAGTAAGACGATTGGTCAGCCACATCGAGTGATCCTGAAATTCGATCGGCCCTGTTCGAAGCCTCTCGCATCGTTTGCGTTCGATGAACCGCGAACCACGGCGACATGTTCACTGGCGTCCATGAAGGAGCTGCCTCTGGTACTGTCGGTGCTGAAGCAGCTTGATCAGGAACCCAGCCGGATTGATGTTCGCAGCTATGGACTGCAGGATGTCTTTCTGGAACTGACTGGAAGGAGTCTGCGGGAATGATCCTGACGATCCTTCGCATCATGTTTCTGCGACTGCGGAACAATCCGCTGGAGCTGGTGCTGGTCTTCGTGATGCCGGTTGTATTCTTCAGCATCTTCGCCGGGATCTTCAGCAAGGGGATCGCTTCGGGCAGCGATAAGAAGCTGCGAGTTGGCTGGATCGCGGCTCATGAGACTGCCCTGAGTCTGGAACTGCGAGCATTCCTTGAGAAGAATTCGACGCTGCAGTGTTCATCGCTGATCGCAAGACAGTCATTGGCGGATCTCGACGACGAAGCTGAAGAAAAATCTATCGCTGAGATAGAAATTGAAGCGACCATCGCGGAAGCTCAGCGATCCGGCCGATACGACCTGATCATCAGGCTCCCGAAGGATTTTCCTTCTCAGCTGGCCGACTCACACGACTCCACGCCCTGTGCCGTGCTGTTGATCACCGACGGCCAGAATCCGATGGCAGTCGCCATGGTCACGTCCGTCGTTAGGGGTTTCTTCGCACAAAAGAATGCGGCAGCGGTGGCCGAGCAGCTTGTAAGCCTCAGTCTGGCGGCTCAGTCTTCCAGCGGATATGGCGGTGCTCGCGAAACTGGTGGAGCCCGATACTTTGACCCGGTGAAAGATCCATCTCAGGTTTTTGGAAACGATCCCGACAGTCGCTTTATTGTGACCAATTTAGATGGCGTCAATTCGGTGAATGGAGTTTCGGACGTTCCCAAAGAATGGGCGATCGCGCCGCCGAAAGCTGAACTCACCACTGAAGAACTTCTGAAAACTGCGTTGGCCGATAAACCGGAATCTGAGAACGACGAGGCTGTCAGTATCAGCGTGGAAAATCCCCAGGCGGCGACTCAGGAGAATCCTCGTATCGCCATGTACGCAGCTGGGATCGCGGTCCTCTTCCTGCTGTTCTCTTCCACCGGCAACGCCGCCGCGCTGCTGGAGGAGGCGGAATCGGGAACACTGGATCGCATTCTGGTGAGTCAGGCGGGGCTATTTCATATCGTCACCGGCAAATGGCTGGGCATTCTTTTGCTGGGATGCCTGCAGATTACTGTGATGTTTGTCTGGGCGGAAATCGTCTTCAGAATTCAGCTTGGCGAACACATTGTCGGATTCTGCATCATGACCTTCAGCACGGCCGCCGCCACCGCCAGCTTCGCGATGTTGCTGGCGACATTGTGCAAGTCCCGAGCACAACTCAATGCGGTTTCTGTTGTGATTATTCTGAGCATGTCGGCCGTGGGCGGCAGCATGATCCCTCGTTTTGCCATGAGCGATCGCATGAAGGAAATCGGCCGATGGACATTCAACGCGTGGGCTTTAGATGGCTATCAGAAGGTCTTCTGGTTTCAGTCTCCGCTGACCAGCCTGCAGAACGAAGTCGCTGTTCTGCTGGGTAGCTCATTCGTGCTGGGCGTGCTTACGTTA
>CAIXQV010000964.1 GCA_903921605.1 uncultured Planctomycetaceae bacterium
CATTCGGGCCCTGGTGGCAAGATGCATCAGGACAACACGATGGCATCATCGACTCCTGCGACTGATGGCGAGCGAGTCTTTGCGGCCTTCGTGGATGATCAGGGTATGAAAGTTGTTGCTCTCGATATGGACGGCAAACTCCTGTGGACTGTGACACCGGGAACGTACTACTCCAACCATGGTTTCGCGGCGTCGCCGGTGATCTATGGCGATGGAGTTATCATCAACGGACACCAGGACGGAACGGCGTTCGTGGTGATGCTGAACCGCAAAACGGGCGACGAGATCTGGCGTTACACCCCGGCTGTGAATCAGCGATCTTTTTCGACACCGGTGTTGACTCAGTATGAAGGCAGCGATCAGTTGATCCTGACGGGATCTCAGCAGACGCTGGGGTTGAATCCAGCAACAGGTGAGAAACTGTGGAGTGCTTCAGGTCCGACAGAGAAATTCGTCTGCACACCATCTGTGGGACATGGGATGGTCTTCAGCTTCGGCGGTTCACCGGATAAGAAATCGCTGGCCGTAAAACTCGGTGGAGCAGGCGACGTTTCGGAAACTCACGTCGTCTGGCGGAGTGAACGAGCTATGCCGTATGTGCCGTCGCCGCTGCTGGTCGGGGACTATCTTCACATCGTCAATGATCTGGGCGTCTACACATGCATTGAACCTGTGACCGGCAAAGTTTTGCACACCGCGCGGGCGCTGGGATCAACCTATAGTTCACCGATTGCCGTCGGTGACAGGATCTACATGTTCGAAGACACCGGAAAATGCACAATCTTCGAGAATCGCCCGGGCTTCCACGTGTTGGCAAAGAACTCGATCGACGAAGAAATGTATACCACGCCAGCAATCTCGAACGGTCAATTGTTCGTGCGAACGACAACTGCGATGCTTTGCATCTCAGAATGAAATTGAAGTTGTGGAACAGTTCCTCCGAGAGGCAAACAGACGCGTCTGCAACACCTGACGTTTTCCTTCAAATCCGGAACCCAGGAACCAATCATTTGCTTTGAGCAGCGTCTTCATTAAAAGTTCACGGAGCAGTCTTAACGTCATCACGATGTGATCTCTTCTCAGCTCATGATGAAACGAAAGCAGGGTATGACCGAAACCATTGACCTCGCCCCCGTGGATCAGATCTTCTCAATCTTTCGTGAATACGGCAGCCGCCACTACGGTGAAAACATCAGCGAACTGGAGCACGCGCTTCAGACCGCCGAGTTTGCTCGGCAGTTTGGTGAAGCGGACAGTATCGTGCTCTCTTGTCTGCTGCACGACTACGGCCACATGCTGCATGATCTTGGCGAAGATATTGCTCAGCACGGTATTGATGCCAGGCATGAAATCATCGGCGCCACGCTACTGAAGGATCTGTTTCCGGAGATCATTCTGGAGCCAATTCGACAACACGTGGCCGCAAAAAGATATCTGTGCTGGAAGAATCCTGCGTATGAAGCCGGGCTTTCCGAATCATCGCGGCTTAGTCTGCAACTGCAGGGCGGACCGATGACTGACGTCGAGGCGCAGAAGTTTGAAACGAATCCTCACTTTATCGCCTGCATCAAGGTTCGCTACTACGACGATATGGGTAAGGTGCCCAACATGCCGACTGCTGATCTCCAAAGCTATCGTAGCCTGATTGAGAAGTATCTTCTGTGATACTGCATCACCTCGGCCATTGCATGTAGAAAAGTCGCAGGCGTTGCTTTGGTGCACCGCCTCCGGAGGCTCGCCGTTAACTGAAATCCCCGCCGCAACCGAAGGAATCGATCGCCATGTCCTCCCAACGTCACCTGCACGATCTGGCACTATCACGAAGAAACCTGCTGCTCTCCGGAGCCTCGCTGGCTGCGCTGCCATGGCTGGGACGATTCGTCGAGGGATCCGTCATTCGTCGACCAGTGTTCGCTCAAGATCCGTTTCAACTGGGTGTTGCCTCCGGAGATCCCACCAGCGATGGGGTTGTACTCTGGACTCGACTGGCTATTGATCCGCTCAACGGGGGTGGAATGAAGCCCGAAAGCTACGAAGTGAAATGGGAAGTCGCAGCCGACGAAGGATTTCAGCAGATCGTCCAGTCGGGCACTGAACTGGCCACGCCTCAACTTGGGCATTCAGTCCATGTTGAACTGAGCAGACTCAAACCGGACACATGGTACTGGTATCGCTTTCATGCGGGCGATGCCGTCAGTCGGATCGGCAAGACACGAACAATGCCGGCCATGAATATTATGCCGGAGAAGCTGAAGTTCGCG
>CAIXQV010000965.1 GCA_903921605.1 uncultured Planctomycetaceae bacterium
CGTGTCGGCGATTTCTTTCTGTGATGGCCAGATGTCTTTCAGGTAAACATCCTTGCCGTCAGAGCCCTTGCCCAGTGGCTGAGTCGCCAGGTCGATATCCACGGTGCCCGCGATTGCATAAGCAACAACCAGCGGAGGACTCGCCAGGTAATTCGCCTTCACGAGCGGGTTGACTCGACCTTCGAAGTTTCGATTACCCGACAGAACCGCCGCGGCGACCAAGTCACCCGACGTGACGGCCTTGCCAACAGCCTCTGGCAGAGGACCGCTGTTACCGATGCAGGTTGTGCAGCCGTAACCCACAGTCTGGAAGCCAAGTGCATCCAGAGCTTTGTCCAGGCCCGACTTTTCGAAGTACTCTGTGACCACTCGGCTTCCAGGAGCCAGGCTGGTCTTCACCCATGGCTTGCTGGTCAGACCCTTGGCGACGGCGTTGCGAGCCAACAAGCCCGCACCAATCATCACGCTTGGATTGCTTGTGTTCGTGCAACTGGTGATCGCGGCGATGACAACGGCACCGTCGGTGATGCTGCCGTTGCTGCCTTCGACCTTTACGGGAGCTGTCGCGGTGGCCTTGCCGAACGTTGCGCTGCGATCCTTTTCCCAGGATGACAGCATGTCCTTTAGCAGGATGCGGTCCTGAGGACGCTTTGGACCGGCCATCGATGGCACAACGTCACCCAGATCCAGTTTCAGCGTGCTGCTGAAACGCGGTTCTGGTGAATCGGCCGTGCGGAACAATCCCTGAGCCTTGTAGTAGCGTTCGACGAGGTCGATCAGATCTTTCGGGCGGCCAGTGCGTTCCATAAATCGCAGCGTTTCGGCATCGACGGGGAAGAAGCCCATCGTCGCACCGTATTCAGGAGCCATGTTGGCCAGCGTTGCTCGGTCGGCCAAGCTGAGTGCATCAATGCCCGGGCCGTAGAATTCGACGAACTTACCGACGACCTTGTGAGCTCGCAGCATCTGCGTCACGGTCAACACGAGGTCAGTGGCCGTTGAACCTTCTGGCAGTTGACCCGACAAACGGAAGCCAACAACTTCCGGTGTCAGCATGTAGATCGGCTGACCGAGCATAACGGCTTCGGCTTCGATCCCGCCCACACCCCAACCAACGACGCCGAGTCCATTGATCATGGTGGTGTGGCTGTCAGTGCCGACGAGACTGTCCGGGTAGGCCACGCCGTCGGTCGTCATGACAACAGTCGCGAGGTATTCCAGGTTGACCTGATGCACGATCCCGGTTGCTGGCGGGACTACTCGGAAGTTGTTGAACGCCTTCTGGCCCCATCGCAGGAACTGATAGCGTTCCATATTGCGCTCGAATTCAATTTCGACGTTATGCTTCAACGCGAACTTCGATCCGAATTCATCAACCTGCACGCTATGGTCCACGACCAGGTCACAGGGAACGAGTGGATTGATCTTCTTCGGGTCACCGCCCATTCGCACCATCGCACTTCGTAGAGCGGCGAGGTCAACGACGGCTGGAACACCGGTAAAGTCCTGCAGGACAACTCGTCCTGGCTTGAACGGAACTTCGACTTCGGCTGGCTTCGCCGCATTCCAGTTAGCGAGGTTATTCACGTCGTCTGCGGTAACGATAAAGTTGTCGACATTTCGCAGGCACGCTTCAAGGAGCACTCGGATTGAGAATGGCAGCGTATTGATGTCACCAATGCCGTCTTTGATCAGCTTCGGAAGGCTGTAGTATTTCACACTGCCAGCGGCGGTTGAAAGAGTGGCTTCGGCACCGAATGGATTGGTGTTGCTCATGAGATAGCTCGGAAGGTTTTAATCGAGAATTTTGGGGCAGGTTGTATTCGTTTTCGTCGTCGCTGCCGCAATCAAGCGGCCGGACGATTCATTTGTGCGGGAATTGTAGAGAAGTCAGTGGTTCTCGCAATTGCATCCGGAACCGCCGAGAATTGCCGCGAAGTCTGCGGAAATAGTGGGGATTCCGCGGGCTGATCGGCTGGCCGCTGCATTCCTCGGTGCAGAAATGGTGATCAGTCGACTCGCCAATGTTTGAGCTGATCTTCATCCAATTCAACGCCGAGGCCGGGGCCATCGGGGATGAATGCAGCGGGTGGTCCGAGATTAAGAGACGTCGTGATCAGATCCGCCTCGTGATAAAACGGCCCGATCGTATCGGCTGGAAACGCATCGGTATCGACTTCCGGAAAGGCTGCGGCCACATGCAGCATTGCGGCGGTGCCGATACCGAGTTCGAGGTTGCTTCCGATCGTACACCGCAGGCCGGCGGCTCGAGCAATTGCGACGATATCGGCAGTTGCAGAGATTCCACCATGCTTGCCCGGATAGATGCTGAAGATATCGACGGCGCGATGAGTGGAGAGCAGCCACGCGTCCTGCAGAGTAAAAATGCTTTCATCAGCCATGATCGGCGTTGTTGTCTCGTGTCGCAGTTCAGCCATCGCAACATGATCACCGGGCGGAATTGGCTGTTCAGCCAGCAACAGTTTCACATCGGCGAGTTCACGCAGGCAGTACTTGGCCTGTTGCAACGTCCAGCCACAATTGGAATCGATCGTCAATGGAATGTCGGGACCGCAGACTTCTCGTACCGCGCGGACTCGAGCGACATCCGAAACTGGATCAATTCCGGTCTTCACTTTGACGCAGGTCACACCGAGAGCCAGATGCTGTTCAGCCATCGCGCGGGAACCTTCGATGTCCCGAGCCCAGACCACGAGTTTGATTCGCACTTTGTCACGGGCTTTACCACCCAGCAATTGATAGACAGGCAAATTGACAGCCTTGCCTGAGATATCCCACATCGCCATCTCGACGGCCGCTTTGGTAAATGGATGCAGCTTCAGCACCGAATCCATTTTGCGGCGAATCTCTGTGATGTTTCGCGGATCCTTGCCAAGCAAGGCGGGTTCAATGAGTTCCTTCAGCACGGCCAGAGTCGTCGACTGATTCTCCCCGGACCAGAGTTGCGAGACTGTCGCTTCGCCGATCCCAGTGATTCCCTCGTCGGTGTGAACTCGAACGATCACATAGGGCGAAGTGACATGTTCGCCGTGGGCTGTCTTGGTTGTCATGCCCTTTTTTAAAGGTACACAGACCGGAATAGTTTCGATACGAGTGATCTTCATGAAGGAAGTCCTGGCAGCGATGGCATGTTGAACCGCGCAGATTCGAATTGCGGATCGGGGAGTGGTGCTCAGAAACGGCTAGGTGGGAAAAGCAGTGTATACATCGTTGGCGAGGAATTCAGAAGCGGTCGGACAATTTTCGGGTGACGGAATTTGCAAGGCAGATTGTGAAATTCAACTGCAAGACCCTGAAGGAACTGTTGTGGGGCTGACATTGGTCCACTTGATTGCCATAATCTCTCTCGGTCGAGGAGAATGTTTCTCGGCTGATCCCACCTCAGTTTTCTCCTCCCCTGGAGCTTGCCGTGACTGCATTCCTGACTTCTCGCCGAACAATGCTTCGAGGCCTTGGCGTTTCCATGGCTTTGCCGTGGATGGAATCCTTGCGAGTCTGGGGGCAGGAAGCTGGGACAACAGCGGCTAGCGGCGAGGCCCCGATTCGATTCGGCGTGCTGTTCTCCGGGAACGGCTTTCATAAGGATCACTGGTGGGCAAAAGGTTCGGGAGCTGACATGGAACTGGGCAAGGTTCTTGAACCTCTCGCCCCGTTCCGGGAAAAAATGCTTTTCGTCCGTGGGCTGTACAACGAAGAAGCGTTGAAGGGCAATATCCACAGTTCACAAACTGGCAATCTGCTCAGTGGTGCACCACTGGAAGCGGGCGGCGGGATTCGTAGTGGAACCAGCATCGATCAGTTGCTGGCGCAGAGTTATGGGCAGACGACGAAAGTACCGAGTCTGGTGCTGGGGTGCGAGAAAGCCAATCCGTCGGTCCACAAGAATTACTCGATGCTTTACAGCAGTCATATTTCCTGGAGTTCACCAACCACGCCAACTCCGCTGGAAGTGTACCCTGCTCTTGCATTTGATCGGTTGTTTAGAGACGAAAGCAGCAAAGGCGACAAGAGCGTTCTCGATGCGGTTCTGGAAGATGCCGGAGACCTGCGACGTTCGATCAGTCTACGGGATCAGCAGAAGCTTGATGAATATCTCAGCTCCGTTCGCGAAGTGGAACAAAGGATTGCTCGCGCGGGTCAGCGAGGCGAGTTGCAGGGCTGGAAGCCGACTCTGGATAAGCCGAACATTCCTCGACCCTCCGACGGGATCCCTCAGGACATCGCTGAGCATATGCGGTTGATGTGTGATATTCTGGTACTGGGCTTCCAGACAGACTCAACACGTCTGTGCACACTGAAGCTGAACAACGACCATTCGTCGCTGCGATTCCCGAATCTCAATGTCGACTACATGATTCATCACCTGTTGTCGCATCAGGAATCTGATGACTGGTTGAAAGTGAATCGTTTCTTTATTGAACAGTATGCTTATATCGCAGCAAAACTGGACGCGATCCAGGAAGGTGAGCGAACAGCGTTGGACAATACAATGCTGATGTACTGCAGCAGCATGCATACCGGCAGCCACGATGCGAACAAACTGCCGGTCGTGATTCTCGGTAAAGGCGGCGGAAAGCTGGAGACCGGTCGAGTTCTGGATTACCTCGACAAGCCAAACCGCAAGATGTGCAGTCTGTATCTGTCACTCATGGATAAGTTCGGCTTGCAACTGGATCGCTTCGGTGATTCGACGGAACGGCTGGCGGAGGTTTAGTGCCAGGCTCTGTTTTAATGGCGATTTGGTCTTCACTTATGCGGCTTCAATGGCTGTTCCGCCACATTGATATGTCGAAAGGTCATCAAGGCAGATCGTGCTGCCAGCCGACGGCATTCATCTGTCTGACTCGGCCATCGGAGTCGTGCATCTGAATTTCTCGATCTGCTGTAACTCGACCCACGTGATAGAACGCCATGTTGAATTTGCGTGCTTTCTCCGTCAGCGTGGTCGCATCAGAATCGGCAACGCTGATCAGCAATTCGAAATCTTCACCGTCAGCTATTGCTGCATTCGCTCGTAATTCATCCGGAAGATTGGTTGGTACATCAGAATGTATCGGGAGTGACTGTGTCTGGATCACTGCCCCGGTCCCACTGGCCTCCATCATGCGATGCAGATCCATAGAAAGCCCGTCGGACAAATCCATCATGGCATTGACACTCACATGCTCAACAAGCCATTTGGCAGTTTTTAGCCGAGGCTCGAACGTCAGATGCCGGCCATGGTGAAGGCTGCCGCCTAAAGGCCCCGTGACGAACAGAGAATCTCCGGGCTTTGCGCCGGAACGCAGGATCGGTCGCTCCCCCATCGGACTTCCGGTGAGGCATACGTTAATGGCGAACGGGCCATTCCAGGAGTTCGTGTCACCGCCAGCCAGAGTAAAGTCAAACTGATTCGTGAGTGCCTCAATCCCGGAGTAAAGCTCGTCCAGAAACTCACCGCTCGGCATTTTCAGCGTCTTCGGAACCGCGATAGAAACGAAGGCCGCTGTGGGAAAACAAGCCATAGCGGCCAGGTCACTCAAGTTGACGGCGACGGCTTTCCGGCCAGCCAGACCGGGAGAAATTTTCTCCAGTTCAAAATGAACCCCGTCCAGCAGCATGTCCGTCACAACGACTATGCGGTCAGTTGAGTACGCAGACGTTGCAGGCGCCGACATGCGACTGCATTTCAGCACCGCGCCGTCATCACCGATGCCGACTTCGACCGGCGGCCGAAGCGGAAATCTTCGAGCGAGCCGCCGAATGAAGTCATTCTCCGTTGTCATCTTCCGGTACCTGATTCCAAGCTTACCATTCCCCGGATCGCTGGAATTTCTCTTTCGCGTTATGGGCAAATTTTCGTGAAGCCGCAGCCATGTTCTCGAGGATCTGATCGTAACTGAGACCGACCGTATTGCGTGCGGCATCAATCACCGTTTCGCATTCGTTCGTATCCATGAACCGAGCCGCCTCCAGTAGTTGCGGTTGCTCATCTGGTGTCACGACCAGAAATCCATGCTTATCTGCGTGGATCAGATCTCCGGGAGAAACCTTTCTGCCGAAGACCTCCACATCGCAATTAAATTCAACGGCCTGAACGGCCGCGTGGCCCACGCACAATCGTCGAGCAATCGCCTTCAGCCCGGCGTTCGTCATTTCATCGACATCACGAATTGCACCGTCGGTGATCGTGCCGACACAGCCCAGGGACTTATGAACATTGGCGTTCACCTCACCCCAGAATGAACCAATCACGCGTGGCTTGTCCAGATCCTGAATGACGATGATCTTGGGGCCGGGCACGCTGGCCAGATAACGTCGATACTCCGCATTGGCGTTAGGTTTTGTCTTCTTGTGTTCCGGATTGCTGGGCTCAATCTTTAATGTGACGGCATACCCAACCATAGGCCCCATCTGTGGCATAAAATCGCGGGTTTCTTCCAGATTAAACGCGTCAGCGCAGTTGTCGCGTTTTGTGATTTGTTCCCAGCCGTTGTAGATGGTCGGTGTGTTCCATCGCTTCAACTGCAGCAGATCGGAGTGACTAAGTATTCGCGGCGTGTTCATGAAAAACTGGTTTCAGAAAAAGTGGTTGGGTTCGCTCTGACACTGGAAGTTTGTCGGAAGTCTAACGACTTGCAAAGGCTTCCGGCAACGATGCCGCAGGGTCAGTCGCCGGGGAGGCCATGTGAGATAGTTCCGCAAGCTGCCCTGACTCTCCGCGACGACTCACTCGGAAAGTCAATGTTTTCGTTTCAGGATGATAAACAGACCGTCGGTTGCATCGGGAAGAACTTCCCACTTTTCGGGTTCGACCTGCAATTCCCGAATGTCGGCAAGAGAACGAACTTCGCTATAAGGATGGCTGGTGTCGAGAACGATGTAGTCAGTGTCTGCAGGCACTCCAGGCTGATAATTGTTGACCGCTCGGAGATAACCACTGTAGTCATAAGATCGTTCGAAATGAGTAAACCGCGTATGAGCATAATCCGTGGAAGCGACTCGCGCGGTCGCTGGAATCTGTGCGATCACTTTTTCGAATTCAGCAGATCGTGGTCCGGGAACATACAAGTTCCTCCAGCCATAAGAAGATTCTCCCGACCAGAAGTTTGCTCCCATCGGCATCATTGATCCTGTGACCGATGTCAGCAGTGCACATAGAAATGCGAATCTAGCCCAGTGAATGCTGCGATGGTTTTGTGAAAGCCCTGCGGCTGCCGCCCAAAGCAGTACGGGCAGAAGTGGTGCGTGAAAATGATGATACGGGATAGGAGGTATCTGCGCAGCCATTTCGGCCGTACTGCCTCCTGCTGCAGAGCCGGATTCATTGCCGAGCTGAATCAAACTCAGCATCACAAATGTTGGCACACCGGCCAGCAGATAAACAGGACGTCGCCAGACCAGTCCTCCCAGGGGAATCGTCAGCATGACAAGATATGTCAGTGTGCGAAAACTGAAGAAGATACCCAGCACTTTGCTCGGTTCACGTAACGCCGTGCGTACGAGATCACCGGGGCTGCTGCCAAGATCCCCAAAATATCGGCTATAGTGGACATGAGCGCCATCTCGAAATGCTGGAATGATGACCAGCACGGCCAGCAGAACATAGATGATCGAGAACAACAATACTCCGAGAGACCACTTTGAAAACAGTGTGAGCTGTTTCTCGGGATCTCTCGCCGAGTTTTCACTCGAGACTCCCGTTCTGGCTTGCCATTGGCAAAGAAACAGCACCAGTCCGATGGAGCCAACGACCAGCGAGAAGTCTTCCTGAGTTGATAACGCGATCAGGAAGAACAGCGAAGATCGCCATAACTTGCGTCGTTCAGCGAAATCAATGCCCCAGAACAGAAACGGCATTCCATAACAGCTTGGTCGCAATGTTTTGAGATCAATCGCAATGTCCAGATAGTGCATGGGGAAGAACAAAAGCCAACCCAAAGCAAGCCACATCGCAGCTCGCGAACTTCCGGAATGTCTACGTGCAATTGAGAAGACTGGAATTGCGCAAATGGCCAGCGAGAATGAAGCACAAGCCTCCATCGTCAGGTAGGACGGAAACAGCATGTGCAGCGGAAGCAACAGCAGATGGATCACCTGAATGTGCTCGCCCAGAAATAATCCCTGATCGAGATAACTGCGGAAGCCTTTGCCATGCCAGACGTTCCAAAGATGTTCCTCGTACATCGCCGAATCGCCATGTGGAACAAGAAGACCTGCATAGAGTCGTTCGTTCATCCAGAAAGACATGGCCTCCCAGACGAATATTGCAATGATGACGATAGCAAGTTCCATGCGGCCAAAGCCTGCAGTGGCAGACTCAGGGTTGATTGCTGACGTGTCAGAAATCTGACTGAGCCACTCATTCAGAATGCTCGCCAGAATCAGAGTCAACGCATAAGGCGTAGTCGTGGCAACAAACGCGATGAATGATATCTGGCTGACGAGCGGAGCGGCAAACCAAACGGCAAGCCAGACACCTGAAAACAATCCTGGCCGTGCGATCGCTGCAGCACGCGACGAGAACGAAAGTGAACGAAAACTTGCCTTCGATTTCGCCTCAACTTGTGCCGCGTTCGTTTGCCGCTTCGAGGATGCTAACCAGTGCGACAGGATTGTAATTCCAAGCAGAGCACCTGTGACTCGCAGGAAGACCGAAGCCGCTGGCAGATTAGTTTGTGAAACTCCACTGACAGATTTCGTGGTGTCTCCACCAAGGCAGGAAATGAAGAACTCGTGAATGTCATTCGGCCAAAACACCAGTGACAGGTTCGCGTCGCTCATGACCGTAAAGATCATGCCGGACAGCAGGAGGCTGCCGAGCAGAAAAAGTCCCCAGGAGACGAGCCCCGAGCGTGATTTATGAATGGTAGACATACGAAATCAGGTTGGCACAAAATGAGCAAGTCACGCGGGCGGTCTGGAGATTTCATCGTTTACCGCCCAGCAGTAGACGCTGGCTTTTTTGCTGCAGGCTTTCGTGGGGCCGTCCCCTGCAGCCAGGCCGGAAACAAAAACGCGGAATCAAGAGACGGTCTATTCCCGGGAATCCTGGCAGAAACCGCTGCGAGAACGTACGTCGGCGGACTTTTTGTCGGGAAAAGAAAGTCTGAAGTTTCGCAGGTCTCCCAGACTTCCCAGCATGTCGAAAGAACCTATTGACCGGATTTTCGAGAACTGTGACCCTACCGGCCCCGTCATTTTCATCTGTTACAGCGTTCAGAATGCGTTTCAGCGCAAGCCGCGAAAGCTCCTTGAGAGCATTGTTGCGGCTCAGGCTGAATGCTCATGAATGTCCCAGACTTCAACCTGTGCTTATCTCGCACAATGAGTTCTAACGCTCTGTCGAGGGCGACGAATCGCCTGACTTTATCCGTAACTCTCCCCACGCTGTTTTTTGTATGCGTGTTGGGCTGTATTTCAGGTTGCGCGACGACCGAGTTTGCTCAGCTCCGCGAGAAGCCGCACAATCCACTGACGGAACGTCTGAATACGACTGCGTTCGGGCTTGTGAAACATTCGGAGCGAACTGAACTGTTTCTGCGTCAGACCGGTTATCAGGGCGGCGATGATCTTAAGCTCATGATTCGGCATTCCGCCACACACCGAGCTGGTAAGCATTATTATGAGGCGACTCATTCACTGTCCGAGCTGAATTACCTTGCGGCCGAAGTTGTGAAGACTCGTGATCCTCAACTGGCGTCGGAGTTGTATCTGGATTCTTCGAAAGCTGCGTGGCGCTATTTTGCGACACAGGATACCAGCGGTGAGCAGCCCGATCCGTCACGAGGTGAGCATCGAAGCACAGCCGAAGTTTATAACGCGGCTTCCGAGGGTTTGCTGCGTATCTCAAATCGCCTGGGGAAGGTTAAGCTCGGGCAGTCTATGCAGATGCCACTGACGTATCGCCGACTACTTTTTGATATCCCGTTCCCTTCGAATCTGTTGACACCCGAACAGCTGAGTGAGTTTGAATTCGTGTCGGATTATGAACTCAAGAACTTGAAGGCGCGTCACGCCACACAGGGTTTGGGAGTACCGATCATTGCGATTCGGCGTGCATCACAGAGTCCGGATCCGGTCGAAAAGTATTACACCAAAGGCATGAGCTTTGCCGCGACTCTGGTTTTAAGATTCGACGAGACCGAACAATCCTACGATTCGCCCTACGATGTGCAGTTACAGATTTTCGACCCCCGCGAGTCAGAGGCGATGCTGGTGGGTGACTCTTTGATGCCTCTGGAGACCGACGTGAGTACTCCGTTGGCTCGCTACCTGAGCAACCGCGATATCAGTTTGCTGGATACATGGGGATTTATCCGGCCGGATCGAGCACAAAACGTCGCCGGGTTATACATGGTGCAGCCTTATGATCCGGATCGCATCCCGGTGCTGATGGTTCATGGGATCTGGTCCAGCCCGATGACGTGGATGGAGATGTTCAATGATCTGCAGGCTGACCCTGAGATTCGCAGAAAGTATCAGTTCTGGTTTTATCTGTACCCGACGGGTGAGCCCATCGCCTTTTCGGCGGCTGGCCTCCGTGAAGAACTGATGCAGGTACGCAACGACTGCGATCCCTATCGCCGGAATAGTCGACTGGATGAGATGGTTGTGGTCGGGCACAGCATGGGAGGACTGCTGTCCCATATGCTGACGATCGATAGTGGAAATCGTCTTTGGAATTCTGTCAGTGCGAAGTCGGTCGAAGAGTTGCAGACAAGCTCGGAAGTGAAGTCTGAGATTCGAAGGGTTTTCTTCTTTCAGTCGAATCCTTCCATTGATCGCATCGTGACGATCGCCAGTCCTTATGGCGGTAGTTCCTTCTCCAATCGGTTCACACGCTGGTTGACGGGATCATTTGTCTGGTTGCCTGCAAAGACCTACGAATTGACACGCGTGATCTTCGAGCAGGATAAAAAGAGTTGGTGGGATCGGGTCACGGCACCAAAGACCAGCCTGGATTCGCTGACCAAGAAGTCCGCAGTCCTGACAGTCATTCGAGATTCGCGGGTGCCGGATGAGGTGAAACACCATAACATCGTTGGTGTTCGCAAGGGACGTGATGTTAATTCCTGGACCGATGGAGTTGTGGCTTACTCCAGCGCGCATCGTGAGGATGTGACCAGTGAGAAAGTCATTCCGGCCGGACACCGAGAAGTCCTCCGTCATTCCGAAACCGTGGCGGAAGTACGACGTATTCTGCTTGAGCACCTGCAGGAGACTCAACGTAGACGTTTTCCTGCCATCCCTGCCGACATGAGTGTGGAGCGTCCCGGACACGCGACGCTCGGCCGAACATTGACGCCGTAGCGAGCTAGATGTGGTCGAGTCAATGTTTATGCTGAATGCCGGTCGAAGAAGTTTGGCCTGATAACGGGAGATTCAAGAACCAGTTCGATTGACTTCGTCTGACTGCAATCGTTCGAGCATCAACCCTTTATCATATCGCATACTGACATTCATAAGAAAGCTCACCATCTGCCCCCATACACGGCGCTGGCCCAGCTACGTCTGCGTTCCCGAGGTGCTTCTGACGATAATGCGATTACCGGCAATGCGGAGCACTTCGACTGGGGTTCCATGATCGATGTAAGCACCATCGCTGACAACATCCAGGTACTTGTCGCCGAACATTGCCTTTCCGGATGGACGCAGAGCTGATGCCGTCACGCCCGTTGCGCCGACATCGACTGGCGTCGGCTGCGATGAATGACCCGCGAGCAAAGATGTCCTCAGGATCGGTCCGTCGGCCTCTGCTGGCGCGTAACCAGGAGGAGTCAGGATCAGCCGGTTCAGAAATGGAATCGTTGGCAGGAATCGGTTCAGGACTGCGGCCACGGCGATCACAGTGACCATCGCTCCAGCCAGCGAACCAAGGCTGCTCATGGATTCTTCAAAGCTCTCCGTGGCAGTCATCCCGGAGAATGTATGACTCGCCAGAATCAAAGATGCGATCGTGAGCAGGATTCCCGAGACTCCGAAGACTCCGAAGCCGGGAATCACAAAGATTTCCAACGCCAGCAATCCGATACCCAGCACGAACAGAACCAGTTCCAGAGTCCCCGCTGTACCGCCAAGAAAGCGGCTCCAGAAAAACAGCGAGAAGAACACTGTGGCGAGGATGGCAAAGAATCCTGATGGCAGATGAAGTTCGATATAGACGCAAATGATACCCAGAGTGATCAGCAGGAATCCGCCAACGCCGGAATTCAGCACAGCAATCAGCGTGTCGACCCAGGTGCTGGCCACTGGCGTTAAGTTGGCTTTCTCTGAAATGCCGAGGCGACTTCGCAATTCATCTTCATCATGGCATGGCGCATCCGCCAGTTGCAGTTCATGAGCACGCTCACCACGGACTGTTAACAGAATTCCCTTGCGAGATTCCGGAACCATCGGCCCTTGAATCCATTCCTCATTGGCCGCCTGAATTTCAACCTCGGACATATAGGTAACTCGACCATCGGCCTTGTTGGTCACCTGAAAAACTTCCAGATCTTTATCGATCATGGCCTGAAGTAATGCGGGCGGTCGATTTTTTCGTTTGGCAAGTATCGCCGCGAACTGCAGGAATGGACTGACGATTTTTTCTGGCGCGCGTTCGAATTGTCCGCCCGGTTCAGTGAGTGTGATCACACCGATATCTCCAATCTGAGCATCCGGGTGCATCAGAATCTTATCGCATCCAAAGGCAATCAACGCGCCGCCGCTCCAAGCTCCTTTCGGGATCCATGCGACGGTGGTGATCTTTGTCGAATCGAGTTCAGAAAGTGTCAGAGCCAGATGTTCGGCAACGTCCTTATCTCCTCCCGGAGAATCAATCTTCAGGACCAACACATTGCAGCCATCGGCCACCGCGTTGCGGATTTCCCGCTGCACAAACTCCCCGAGGACGCGATCAATCACACCATTAACGGCGATCACTCGCGGAACAACATCCGCTTTGTTGCGCAGAGGTTCGCGCATGGATTCCAGAGGCAGCTCAAAGGCGGCCGCCACTTCAGCTCGATTCTTCGCGGTTCGCAGAACGAGAAAGCCCGCCTTCTCTGAGTCCAGTCCGAGAAAGTTTCCCGGTGAGCCCGCTTCTTTGATGGTTTCGGTTTTTGAAATCACCACATTCTGATTCTGGAGCACCATCAGTTCCGCGGGCGTCAGGAACCTTTGCTCAACGACGTTCGGAGATGTCTCCAGGGAAACTCTCAGCAACGCTTCGGACGGATTCATCATCGCCTGGGCAACGCCGCGGGATAGACGACTGTTGCGACGGCGATCAACGAGACTCATGACGAAGCTTTGATCTTCTGTCGAAACCGCTTCACCTCGCCCGATGTCCCCCAACGTGGCATCAGGATGCATCACGATATCGTGGCAGGCCAACGCAAGGATCGCGCGAGTGCCGTCGACGGAACGAGGTACCCAGGCAATCGTCCTGACTCGACTGACGTCAGACGATGTCAGAAAGCGAACAGCGTCGCTCACATGTCCGAATCCGGCGGTTCCCGGTTCAATCTCCAGGACCAGAAGAGCGTCTCGATTTTCGCGAGTTGCCTGAGCCTGCAGGTCTGTGGCAAGATTCGTCAGCTCACTGACCATTTGGTCGTTGAGCGGACTTGTTACTGTCAGAAATTGCCCGATTGGTTTTTGTGCGGCTGTCGGTTCGGACTTCTCCTGAGCACTGGCCACGCCGGCAAATAGACTCAGACCTGCCAGCAGCAACGCAGCCAGAGGAATGTGTCTCATTTGTAATGACTCCACGGAAATTGCTCTAAGGTTGCTGAAGTGAAACATGCGTCGGATTGTAGCAGTTGTCGTCCGACATGGCCAAAATCCCCGAGTCATTCGTCGTCCGCTCGATAACCCTGGCCTTTGTTTGGGCTCAAACGCGGACATTCTCACTGTGGATGACAGGAAACGTCAATTGCGGAAAGAAATGCGGTTTCTGTTGACGAACAGAAGTTTGAACGGATCGCCGTAAAGTCGAATAAAGCCGCGAAGAGGGTGCTATGAACGGCAATAAAGACAATGGAAAATAGAGAGGGCAGGTCGTGTTCGGCCTCTGTCTTCCTGTGTTCTCTCATGGCACCGTCTCCCGCAGATTGCCGTCATGCGTTCAGAATGGCACGCCGGCGGCGAGGGAAATAGCAGCGATAAGAATGCGGAGACATTCAATCCGGAATCAGCAAGTCTGAATCACGGAGGAATCGCACGTCGCTCTTGCTGGCGTCGTCATTAGGCTTTTGACTCATTCGCGTATTTTCGTCGTTCAACCCGCCATCATCGATCAGGGGAATCATTTCTGTTGGCTGGATGGGCGAAATCTTTCCGGGCAACGGACTATCTGGACCGAGATGCACTCGGTAGCTGATTCCTGACAGCGACAATTGATCGCCCGGAAGCAAAGCTCCGCGAACGACTCGTTGTCCGTTGACGCGAGTTCCGTTGGTGCTTCCCAGATCTCGCAGGTACAGCAATCCATCCGTCTTGACGAGAATACAATGCTGCTTGGAGACGTTTGTATGATCAATGACCAGGTCACACAGCTTTGAACTGCGACCCACAACCGTAATGGCGCGAGTCAGTGTGATTGGTGCTCCACCCTGTTTTGGGATCAGTTGTGCCAGCATAAAATTTAGTCCCCGTCCGGGATTCTCCACCACATTAAACTCAGTGTACACAGAGAGTCCAGTTGCAACCGGCTCCTGATTATGCGGTTGAATGTTCCTAAAACAAGGCTTTCCGCAGCTATGGGCACGTTTTTGCCCCGATGAGTGCCAGAGGACGCAATCTTTCGTTTCTTTGCGTGACTGGTAGCCTTTACCAAATCGGGGCAACCCTGTTGCCGGGTACAGGCTGGATTCACATGCCCGGGAATTGCGGTGTGCCGCCAAAATTCTTCCGCGCGGATTTTGAGATGGTGTAGATTCAATCAAAGGGTCGCGGATGTCGAAGCGACGCATAAGAATCGGTTGATTTGGAGTCCGAGATGTTTAAGAAGTTGATGCTGTGTGTAATGGCCGTTGCGTTTGTCCTGACTGCTGCAGAAGTCGGCCAGGCCGGAAACAAGTGCGATACTTGCTGCGATACTCCGAAGTGCAAGCTTCCTAAGCTTTCATTGCCAAAGCTGAAGATGCCGAAGTTGAAGCTTCCAAAGCTGAACTGCCTGAAGCCAAAATGTGATTCTTGCGAACCAAAGTGCTGCGAGCCAGCATGTGCCGCACCAGCCTGCGAAACCCCGGCTTGTGGTACACCAGCTTGTGGTACGCCTGCCTGCGGAGAATCGGGCGCTGCTTGTGCAGCAGCCAGCACGACACCTGCACCGGCTGAAGCGACTCCTGCACCAGCCGAAGCAGCACCAGCTGCTCCATCGCCATCTGCTGCTGATGCTCAAAAATAGTCCGATAATTTTGGTCTGAAACTACTAAGAAGCTCGATCGTTTTTCGCGATCGAGCTTTTTTCGTTACAATGCTGAGGCAAAGCTCTTGAGATTTCCGTCTTGCACAACTTTAGTCAGGATCAGACCGTGGCTGAAACGGGTTTTTCCTGTCCGCAGACTCGCGAACAGGTGATCAATATGTACTTTCTGGAACATCGTGCGAAACTGCTGGACGTCGCCGCATTTCTCGATCGTCTGGACCGTGCTCGTCCAACCGCCTCAAACGTGGACTTTCGCGAAGCCGCTCTGAACGAAGCCGTGCGAATTCTCGTCGATGGTCAGCCTCAGCGAGCCAAACGGATTCTTGATCTGCTGAGTGATTCAACAACCGAGATACCTCAGTCAGCACACGGGATGAAGGGTGCATCGGGAGCAGTTCGAGGAAACTCCGGAGGTGCATCGTGAAGTATATCGATCCACATGTTCACATGGTGTCCCGCACAACCGATGACTATCAGCGCATGGCGCTGGCCGGATGCATCGCGATCACGGAACCCGCGTTCTGGGCTGGTTTTGATCGTTCATCGGCACAGGGGTTTTTCGACTACTACCGACAACTGACCGAATACGAACCTCGCCGCGCCGCGCTGTTTGGCATTCAGCATTTTACGTGGCTGTGCATCAATCCCAAAGAAGCCGATGATCCCGGGTTTGCGCGGGAAGTCATCTCTTTGATACCGGACTTCCTGAAGTGCGATAACGTGCTGGGAATTGGTGAGATCGGTCTGAATAAGAACACTAAGAATGAAAAGATCATTCTGGAAGAGCAGATCGCCCTGGCTGAAAAGTACAATCAGTTGGTTCTTGTTCACACGCCTCATCTTGAGGACAAACGCAAAGGCACACGATTGATCATGGATGCGTTGAGCGCCAGCGAGATTGATCCGGGGCGAATTCTGATCGACCATGTGGAAGAGCATACTGTCGCGGAAGTGCTGGACCGGGGATTCTGGGCCGGGATGACATTGTACCCCGATACCAAGATGACGCCTCAGCGAGCCACAGACGTGATCGAGATGTATGGTTCGGAACGGATCTGGATGAACTCAGCGGGTGACTGGGGTTGCAGTGACCCGCTTGCCGTTCCGAAGGCCCGCATTGAAATGTCTCGACGTGGGCACCACATGAGTCTTATTGACAAAGTGACTCTTGATAACCCGCAGAGGTTTCTTAGCCAGTCAGAGAAGTTTGTGCTAAAGGCTGAGTGAGCTCCGTTGAGCGACAGAGACCGCATGGTTTGCTTTGAACCAGGTTTGCAGGGATGAGCCGCGCTGCGCGGCTGCCTCTATTGATGTAATCACCTGAAGTCCCCCGTCATGAACTGCGGAAGACGGGAGAACGATTGTGTCTCTTTTGTGACCATGGCGAAGCGGCCATGACCGTTCTTGAGGAAAAGGCTGGCTAATGAGACTCCTCTGCAGTATCAAACGGAATCGCGTTTCATTAGCGCACCGGAATGTTCAAGAATAATTTTTCATGGCCAAAGTGCCAGGGTTTCTTTTTCTCACAAGTTGCTTTCGGGCTGTTATCGAATGTCCACTCAGCAGTTCACAATCACCTCAGAAACTGCGGGTGCCGTTTTAGGCGCTTTAAGAAAGCATGTGGAGAATCTGCCCTGGTCTGCTGCTCGAAAACACATGGAGGGCCGCAGAATTTCAGTCAATGGAATTCTGTGCGTGGATGAGGGGCGGCGAGTTGTTGCGGGGGATGTGATTGAACTTCGCCACCAGCCTTTGCCTCCACCACCACGGGACGATGACGTTCGAATTCTGCATCTGGATGAACATCTTGTGGTCGTGGACAAGCCCGCCGGAATGTTATCTCTGCGACATCCCGGCGACGTCAAGTGGCGACAGGAAAGAAAAGATCTTCAGCCGTCGCTGGAGGAATGTTTGCATCGCCTGATTCCGCGTCGGCGCATCGCGAGTTCTTTGCAGAACAATCATGAGTTATTGGCGGTCCACAGAATCGATCGAGAAACCAGTGGCATTCTGGTCTTCGCACGCACGGAGAAAGCTCAGCAGGGGCTGATCGACCAATTTGCCACGCATACTGCAGTGCGAAAATATCTGTGTGTGATCCCGGGAAAGCTGCCTGCTCAAACGATTGAGTCGTATCAGATTCGGGATCGTGGCGATGGTTTACGGGGCAGTTCAGATCGACCGGCCGACGGACAAAGAATGGTGACACACATTCGTTCTTTGCGTCAGTTGGGCGAGTATTCTGAACTGGAATGTCGTCTGGAAACTGGGCGAACAAATCAGATCAGAATCCATCTGGCCGAAAAGAGTCATCCAATTTGCGGTGACGTCAAGTATCGAGGTCCTTTGGGGCAGCCGCCCGTTGCGGATTTGAGTCAGGCTCCGCGATTAGCCTTGCATGCGACGCAACTGGGTTTTATTCATCCGGTGACTCAGGAGGTTCATGATTATCAGTTACCCTGGCCGAAAGATATTCAGGGGTTGATTCGTCGTCTTTCCACCTTGCGTCCGGAAGGTCCGGAGTCATCGAGAGTCAAAGGTCGGAAGGCCCCGCCATGATGATGACGTTATTCCGAGACTGCTCCTCGAAGTCGGTTGTAGAGCGAATCCCAGCCCGTAATCGTAACGCTGGACTGCCATGTGTCTCCGCGACGAAATGATTCGAGTTCAGAATTCATCGATTCCGGAGCAACCACTTCAATCGGCCGCTGAGTTCCTGCAATCTGTCCGATAACTGTCTTCCCATTGGAAAATTCGGGAGCCGCATCCGCTATGCCGAACGACGTACTGATGCGATCAACAACGACCGTGATGTCGTAGACTTCACCAGCCGCCGCTTCGATAATGAGATTGCGTTGTGCACTATTTCGGCTGGCTGACTCGAGCAGGGAAAGCAGTTCTTCGATCGACTCCGGCGGTGTGTTCTCTGAAGACACCGACCGGTGTTCGTCAGGTGGAAGTGCCGGAGGACTCATGCCCTGCACTGCTGCAGTTTTCCGAGCCTCAACGCCGAGCGGCGAGATTGCGGGAACCGGGTCAAACGGCACAGATCCCGAAAAGGCTGTCCGGGACGAGTCGGAAGTTGGGTTCGGCAGTCGAGCCTGCTCGCCAAGAAACTCAATCGGGACTACCTGCAGGGCTTCTGTGTGCGTCCAGTCCGGGAAGCCCGGAATGTCGATGCAGAAGTTGATAGTCCATTTCAGGGAGTTGTCTGATAACTCAAAGCTGTACGCATTTGCCGCCGGGAATGTGATGGTGATCTTTTCATCAACGAGTGCTTCCAGATCCAACAGGCCACCTTCGCGGAGAATGTGCTTTTCGGTCAGGACTTTATGCTTGTGAGTCGTCTTGTTGGTCCCGCTGCCGGATGTGGCAGATTCCTCGGCAATCAGTTCTGCATAAATGCTGTTGACGACAAAAGACTTTCGAGGAGTAAAGCGGATCCCGATAGTCCAATCTTCTGTTGGTGCGACCACGACATGGGGGACTGAAACTTCGACTTCACCAAGTCGGGACTTTAAGGCTTTCTTCTTGACCCAGATAAACCCCACCACGATCAGAATGATCGGCAACAGAAACAAGGCTGTCATCGCGACAGCGACGAGGAGAAGCGCCAAAACACTCCACAGGATGATCTTGCCGATGGGGCCGACGTTGGTCTCTGCGGTCTTGGCTGTCAGTGACACAACCTTATTGCGTTCGCCCGTGAACAACTCCGGGCGAATGCCGGGACGCAGCTCATATTCTTCTTCGGCGTATGGATTCTTCGCCCACGGAACATCGACATCCACGCGAACGTAGTGATCAATGTAAATCAGATGGCCTCGGTAGGTTATTGGGTGGGTTGGCGAAGTTATGGCAAAGGGAAACTCAAGCTGTTCGCCGGCCTGCAGGATTCGTGGTTCCACCAGGATGATTTCATCCGGCAACCCGGAATCCGAGTTTCCTCGTCCATGCGTCTTCCAGCGATGAGTCAGTTTAACGCCGTTGCTTTTGGTTTGCTCATCAACAAGCAATCGCACAGTACCTCGCACGGTTTCACCGCCGTAGTAAATCCTGTCGCTGCGGTCGAACGTGATACTGATCTGACACTTAGACATCCTGAACGCTCCCGAGATTCTGGAACACATCGTAGAGATGGTGTTGCATACTACGCAGATCATTGCCGTACATCGCAAACAGCTTTTCGGCGGTCGCACTTGTCACGACCGGTATAGAATCCGAGTTGCGTCGGACACTTTTGATGCGATCGTTGAGGATCTTTTCGATGCGTTCCGGAGTGGTATGTCGAGCGGCGTCCAGCGTCAAGACAGATCGCCCTGCCCACTTCAGGTGTTGTGTGAAATCGCGGTGTGTTCCGAGAACCAGTGTTCGTCGTGATCTGAAGAGCCGTAGTCGCTGCCACAGGGTGAGTCGCTGTGCTTCATCGATCAGAAGCGGTTCTCCGACAGCGGGGATTGCTATGGACTCGCCTTCGGGGATGTGGACGTAGGCCGCGTCAGGAAAATGCGTGGCTAATGAAAGCAGGTGAGTCGTTTTGCCATAACCTTTTTGCCCAATGATCTGCAGAGCTGGAGTATGACTTTGAGGCCGGAACCGCAGGTGTTCGAGGGCTGATCCCAATTCCACATTTGCAAGCTGAGTACGTTCTTCAGCATCAAATTCCCCGAATGGATTGCGACGCAGGTTCAGATGAATGAATGGAAGTGAAGCCAATGACTTCGATCCGGAGAAAATTGATGACTGGAGTTCTGAGTCACAGGTTAACTCACGAGGTTATACCGATTTACGATAGCGATGAATACGGTCGCGCGAATAGAGTCGACTGAGAGGGATCACTTGATGAAACCTCAGATTAATGAGAACCATCGCTGGTAAGCAATCCTGACGACTTGTTCATCTTTGGTGTCATTCCACATGAAATCTCAATCAGCTGCGACGCGCACCTCAGTTGTCGTTGAGCTGAAGAACTGTCAAGAATTCAACGGAGATCAGATTGGTTTAAGCCTCCGCAAGTTCTACGATGCGGCCAACAGAGGATGATGAACGAAGAGCCGACCGGTTTGACCGGGATGCTCGTCTGCACATAAGCCGATGTGACTGCGATCCGATCCGATTGCAGCCACATCGGCTTTTTTGTTGGTCCCTGAACGGCCAGCATGGGGCATGAAGATGATGAGAGAGAGTAACGCTGAAATGGTGAAGAATGAACTCATCCCCGATAGAGTGACCGGCCTGAAGGAGTCGGATGCCACACTTCAGCTTCAACGTTACGGTTACAATGAACTTCCCTCCACGCAGGGCCGAAGTCTTCTGGCAACGGCGTGGGAAGTCGCCCGCGAGCCGATGTTTCTTATGCTTCTTGCGTGCGGCGCGATCTATCTGGTGGTCGGCGACGTGCAGGAAGCTCTGATGCTTCTTGGTTTTGTCTTCGTCGTCCTTGGGATTACGCTCTATCAGGAACGAAAGACCGAACGCGCGCTGGAAGCTTTGAAAGATCTTTCCAGTCCTCGAGCTCTGGTGATTCGTGATGGCGAACGAAAGCGAATCGCTGGCCGAGATGTCGTGCCGGATGATCTGATCGTGCTGGCCGAAGGAGATCGCGTTCCCGCAGATTCGGTGATCGTCTCTTGCAGCGGGCTTTCGACGGACGAATCTCTGCTGACCGGCGAATCTGTGCCCGTCCAGAAAATCGCATGGGACGGAATTCGCGAGATGGCTCGGCCGGGCGGCGAGGATCTGCCGTTCGTCTATTCCGGGACATTGATTGTGCAGGGCCAGGGGATGGCTCAGGTACGTTCCACCGGCATGGATACCGAGATGGGAAAGATCGGAAAGGCGCTGCAGACGATCGAAACGACCGGTACAAAACTTCAGAACGAAGTGGGATTGCTGGTTCGACGCGTCGCAACACTGGGAGTCATCCTGTGCATCATTGTCGTCGTGCTATACGGAGTCACGCGGGGCAACTGGCTGCAGGGAATTCTGGCCGGCATCACATTGGCCATGGCGATGTTGCCCGAAGAGTTCCCAGTTGTCCTGACGATCTTCCTGGCGCTCGGCGCGTGGCGATTGTCAAAGATTAAGGTGCTCGCTCGACATGTTCCGGTCATCGAAACTCTGGGTTCTGCCACGGTGCTTTGTGTGGATAAGACGGGCACGTTGACTGTTAATCGGATGTCAATTCAAAGGCTGGCCGTGAATGGATCAGTCTTCGAAGTGAATCCATCGACCGCGGCCGAGCTGCCCGAGAATGTTCATGAAATTGTCGAGTTCGGAATTCTTGCCAGTCAGCGAGATCCGTTTGATCCGATGGAGAAGGCGTTTCACGATCTTGGAAATTCTCGGTTGGCAAAGACTGAACATCTGCATGTGGACTGGACTCTGGAGCGAGGCTATCCATTGTCGCCGGGTCTGCTGGCGATGTCGCATGTCTGGAAGTCTCCGACCGGGAAGGATTACGTTCTGGCTGCAAAAGGCGCCCCCGAGGCCATCGCCGACTTGTGTCATCTGGATCCTGATCTCACCCGGAAAATTGGCGAAGACGTTGCGGCAATGGCATTGGATGGGCTGCGAGTACTGGGAGTCGCACGAGGTCGGTTTTCTAATCCGACGCTGCCCGGAGAACAACACGATTTCACGTTTGAATTTTTGGGGCTCGTGGGCCTTGCGGATCCGATTCGTCCGACCGTACCTGCGGCTGTGGCAGAATGCTATACGGCCGGGATCCGCGTAGTGATGATTACCGGCGACCATCCCGCCACAGCCAAAAGCATCGCGATGCAGGCGGGGATTAAGCCCGTGAATGAAATCATGACGGGCCCTGAACTTGAACAACTGGAAGATGCTCAGTTGCAGCAGCGTGTGCGAGCGATCAATGTGTTTGCTCGGATGGTTCCCGAACAGAAACTGCGACTGGTCAACGCCCTCAAGTCCGGCGGCGAGATCGTCGCGATGACCGGCGATGGCGTCAACGACGCCCCGGCACTCAAGGCCGCTCATATCGGTATCGCAATGGGCGGACGAGGCACGGATGTCGCGAGGGAGGCTGCTTCTCTTGTTCTGCTTGATGATGATTTCGCATCGATCGTTCATTCTGTCCGCATGGGACGAAGGATCTACGATCACCTGCAGAAGGCGATGACGTATATTGTGGCCGTGCATGTGCCAATCGCCGGGATGTCGATTGTTCCCGTGCTGCTCGGCGGTCCGATTGCCTTGATGCCGGTCCACATTCTGTTTCTGGAACTGGTGATCGACCCAGCGTGCTCGGTTGTTTTCGAAGCGGAGCCAGAAGATGCCGGGGTGATGAATCGACCGCCGCGAGATCCCAAAGCAAAACTTTTTGGACGCCGATTGCTGGGTCTTGGTTTGCTTCAGGGATTGACTGGCTTCCTGATCGTGCTGGCTATTTACCTGTCAGCGTTGTGGGGTTGGCTGAAGGCTGACGACGCGATTGCCTTGAGCTTCACGACGCTGGTCTTTGCCAATCTGGGACTGATCTTTGCTAACCGCTCGTGGACTCGCACGATCTGGTCGACGATGAAGGTTCCCAACGTCGCTTTGTGGTGGGTCGTCGGAGGTACCGTGTTGTTTCTGATCGCCACGCTCTACGTGCCGTTCCTGCGAAGACTTTTCCACTTCTCGACGCTGCACGTGAATGATCTGGCACTTTGCCTTGCCGGGGGATTTGTTAGCGTGATTTGGTTCGAGGGCTTGAAGGTGCTTCGGCGAACGTCGCGGAAATAAACCGGCGGCCGTGGGGTGCGGAGAAGCCGCGAGCGATCAGATCATGCTGGCTCAGCACAGAGACCTATCAGGCGAACGGTCGCACACAGTGTGCCTTGACGGCCAGATGTGAGTCATCAGGCAAGGGACGATTTCGCCACTGATGCTGCTCGTTCACCGCATTGTCTGCACAATTGCGTCGCTTGTCTCAGACTGTGGGATGTGAGTGCCGCGGATTGATATTTGCTGCTCTTCAGAGTGGTCGCAGTTCATTGGAGGCATCCGACAATGGGGTGCCTCCTCTTCATTTTCTGCAATCCAGGGAGACAGCAATGCCACGAGTCCTGATTTGGGATCTTCCGACACGAATCTTTCACTGGCTGCTGACAATCGGCTTCTTCGCCGCGGCAGCGATCTCACTTGCTGCGGATGACGACAGTTCGTTGTTCTCGGCACACATGATTCTGGGGATCGTGCTGGGCGTCATGGTTATGCTGCGAATCGTGTGGGGCTTCGTCGGGACGCAACATGCTCGGTTCACTTCGTTTCTATTTAGTCCTTTATCGCTGATGAAGTATGCATTCGGTGCGGTGAAGGGTTCGGAACCTCGGTCCATCGGCCACAATGCGAGTTCAAGCTATGCCATTTTTGCGATGCTGGGGCTGCTTCTGGCGACAGCGGTCACGGGGTTGATGATTTCCAATGGCAATGAAGCGGGCGAAGAGCTGCACGAGATTGCTTCCTACTCTCTGATGGCTGTTGTCGCCGTCCATATCGTCGGTGTCGTGTGGTATTCGCTTCGGCACAAAGAGAACATTACTTTGAGCATGCTAACGGGCTGTAAGGAGGCATCCGCTGACGACGCTATTCCATCCAGCCGCCCGATCGTGGGAATTGTCTTCCTGTTGTTGATCAGCTTCCTGACAGTACGACTGTTCCAGAACTACGACAGGGCCTCCGGGACGACAACGTTTCCCGGGCTGGGAATCACGATTCCTCTCGGAGAATCTGAGGGCTCCGAAGGTGGAGGTGGCGATGACAATGATTGAAGGATCAAGTATTGAATAATGTCTGTTTGCCGATGAGCGAGAAATACTGATGGCGACATTACCGATCTTCGAGGACCTTGGCATTTCGCTTTTACTGGGACTGTTGGTTGGCTTGCAGCGTCAGCACGTCCAGTCGCCGCTGGGAGGAATTCGCACTTTTCCTCTGGTGACGGTCTTCGGCACCGTTTGCGCATTGTTGGCCGCCACGTATGGTGGCTGGGTTGTCGGCATTGGACTTATGGGTGTCGTGGCGACTGCTGTTGTAGGAAAAGTAACGAATCCGGATCAGGGTGATGACCACACTGGGCTCACGACAGCGGTTGCCATGCCGTTGATGTACGCTGTCGGCGCCTACCTAGTGAATGGTGACTGGTCCGTTGCTGTGGCTGTCGGCGGAACCGTTGCCATCCTTCTGGAAATGAAGTTGCAGCTGCACGGAATCGTCGCAAGACTTGGCGATGCTGACATCAAGGCCATCATGCAGTTTGTGCTGATCTCGTTCATCATCCTGCCGGTGCTTCCCAATCAGACTTACGGCTGGTACGACGTCCTGAATCCGCGTGAGATCTGGTGGATGGTGGTGCTCGTAGTTGCCATGAGCCTTGGCGGTTACATCGTCTGGAAGTTCTTTGGACAGCACGCTGGCACTGTTCTGGGCGGCATACTCGGTGGCACAATTTCCAGCACCGCCACAGCCGTGAGTTTCGCCAGGCGTTCCCGGCTGGCCCCATCCTCCGTGCGGGCTGCTTCCACAGTGATCATGATTTCCACAACCGTCAGCTTCGTTCGTGTCGCCATTGAAATGGCCGTGGTTGGCCATGTTGCCATGTTGAAGGCCGTTGCGCCACTGGCGGTACTGATCGTATCCGGCTTGTTTCTTTGTCTCTTTGAGTGGTTGGGATCGCGGAAAGAAGCCGAAGCCATTTCCCAGCAAACGAATCCCACGGAACTGAAATCAGCTCTTGTTTTTGGAACGCTCTACGCGATCATTCTGTTTGCCGTCGCCGCGACGAAAGTCCACTTCGAAAGAACCGGCCTGTTTGTAGTCGCCGCGCTATCCGGGCTGACGGATATGGATGCAATCACTCTGTCAACGTCCCGTATGGTGTCAGCGGGTCGGCTCACGGCAGACACGGGCTGGAAGGTGATTATCTCCGCGGTGATGGCAAATCTGATCTTCAAAGCCGCGCTTGTGGCGATGCTTGGAGATCGGAAGCTGTTTATCCGAGTCGCCATTCTGTTCGGAATTCTGATCATCGTCGGTGGTGTTCTGATCGCAGTGTTTCCTTAACGTACGATCTGAAGGCCATCATCTGACGATCGCACTATGCCCGCGCCTTCGTGGTTGAAGTCGTCTGCATCATTCGCACGGCGCCCCAGAAAGGCTCGTCTCGACAGAGCGAGGCAGCCACATTTGAATGCAACGGCATATAAAATTTTGCATTGACTCGCCGCCAGACAGTCATCACAGATTACGAAATGGTCTCGCTTTACGCGGCCGTGCACATCGGTGAGACGGAAGTCGTGGCTCGCGTGACGGAAAGTGATTGTTCACGATCAATCCCCGGAAGATACCGCATCGTCGTGCACAGATCGTGAGTACGGACAGCGTCTTCGGATGTCAGAATGCCGTCGGAGGTGCCAGGTTCCATGGACAGTGTTTGCGCTTATTTCGAGCGTGTATAAAGGGTCGCCAGTTTCTCCGGAGAAACGCCCAGCTTGAAACCGGCGATAATGATTTGATTCAGCAGCGTGGCCTTCAGAACTCCGATACGCTTCCAGCGCCTGGCGGAGACTGTGGTGGGGGTTTTGGCAATCATGATTGGGCCGAGTTGTCGCAGTCTTTTTACGAAGTCATAGTCTTCCAGCAGCGGCCAATTCCGAAATCCGTTCAGAGAGAAAAACCGATCGGAACGGATAAAGATGCCCTGATCGCCGTACGGTAATTGCAGCCAGCGAGATCGCAGATTGGTTCCAAACTCGACGATACGATACAGCCAGGAGTCATCGTCAATGCGAAGTCGAAACGCACCTCCAGAGTAGCCAGCAGAAACGCTGTCCCAGATGGTTTTTGAAAAGTTATCCGGGAGTTGTGCGTCCGCGTGAAGGAACAAGATCACTTCGCCGCGCGAGATCGATGCGCCTGCGTTCATCTGACGTCCGCGTCCCCTGCTGCAGCGAAGTACCTTCACACCTGCCTGTTTGGCGATCTGGCATGTGTTGTCAGTGCTTCCTCCATCGGCCACGATGATCTCGATCTGTGGCTCCGGAAGTAGTCGTGTGAGGAGCCGCGGAAGAGTTTTCTCTTCATTCACCGTTGGGATGACGATCGACAGGAGGCCCGTTTCAGGCCTGGGAAGTGCGGCGGAAAACTCTTCCGAAAACAAACGGCAGAAAACAAGATCTTCCGGAAAGTCAACATCTGAGAGTGCCGGAAGCAGACTGCTTGACTTGTTGATTCGCCGAAGATTCTGAAGCGTCTCTTGAAAGACGGTGGAATTCCCCCAGTTGACGTTTTCAAACAGACTTTGATAGTGCTCGCGCATCCCAATCAGATAGTAGCCACCGTCGATAGCAGGACCAATCGTTACATCACTGTGATGAAGGGCCGAGAACGCCTCTTCGAGATGCCTGGTTTCAAGCTCCGGGCAATCGGTTCCGATCACAACGACTCGCCGGCAGCCATCTGCGAATGCTTTGCCAATCGCGAAGCTCATCCGGTCTCCAAGCGATTCCCCCTGTTGAGGTGTGTACTGCAGATCGACGCCAAACAGTCGCTGCATGTCATCTGTCGAGCCGCCAGCGAACTGCACCTCGATATCACAGGACTGCCGGTTCGTAAACTGTCTTACGGTTTTCAGAGTGTTCTCAACAAGGCAAAAGTGCAGTTTTGCAGCTCCGTCTGGCCCCAGTGCTGGGATGAG
>CAIXQV010000966.1 GCA_903921605.1 uncultured Planctomycetaceae bacterium
ATCTTTGCTGACAACTCTCTCACAGTAAACGGCTTGGAAATCAGATCGGCAACGCCCACTCGAGCCGCGCCGATTCGCAGTTGATCGTCGACATATCCCGATGTCACGGCGACTGGAAGGTCGGGACAGAGATCTCGCACGGCGGCAGCAATCTCGAGGCCTGGCATGACGGGCATGTTGTAGTCTGTGATGACAATTTGAAACGCGGTCGGATCGTTGCGAACCGCATCAAGTGCCGCGAGCGGATTGTCGTACGCACTGACGGTATATCCCATGCGCTCCAGCATCAGCCTTGAGATCTTCAGAACAGACGCATCATCGTCGATCAACAAGACATGCCGACTCTCTTTGGGCGTGGGTCTGTCAACTGCGGCTACAGTACTTGCGGCTACAGAGACGGCGGCCACAGGATCATTGGTCAGGGTGTGCTGAACTGGTTCATTCTCAAGCGGCCGGTCAGGAGTATCGCCCACGACTTCCGGGAAGTAGATGCTGAACTTCGTACCCTTGCCCGGCTCGCTGTCTGCGTGGATAGAAGCGCCGTGCGATTTTACGATCCCCTGAACAACGGACAAACCGAGTCCTGTTCCTTCACCGAGGGGCTTTGTCGTAAAGAATGGTTCGAAGATTCGTTCCAGAATCTCCGGAGCGATTCCGGGGCCGTCGTCACTGACGGAGAGCCGGACAACTCGGGAGGTCTGATCAAATGGACCTGCAAGCAGCGGACAAATTGCCAGTTCAGGGGCATTTGCGTTAATCAGTTCGACGCCGATATCGATCGTACCCGATTGACTGCCAATCGCCTGCGCGGCGTTCGTGACGAGGTTGATGATGACCTGCTCAATCTGTGTCCTGTCAGCCAATATCCACGACGGTTCCGCTGCACAGTGAACCATGAATGAAAATCTGACTGGCAATGTGGATTTCAACATCGCCATCGCATCATGAACAACGGCTGCAAGGGGGATACGTCGCAGCTCTGTCGGTTGCTGTCGGCTGTAAGAAAGAATCTGCTGCACGAGATTTCGGGCACGGGTTCCGGACCGATAGATTTCCCCAAGGTACTGCGCGAGTAACTCATTTTCCCGGATTTCCTTCTGAGCCAGTTCTGCGTTCCCAAGGATCGCGGCGAGAGCGTTGTTGAAGTCATGTGCGATGCCGCTGGCGAGTGTTCCAATGGCTTCCATTTTCTGCGATTCACGCAGTTGAGATTCCAGCGATTCTTTGGCTGCGTCCGCCACCACTCGTTCCGTGACGTCGGTGATAAATCCATGCCACAGAACGGAACCATCCGGTTCCCGTTCAGGTGTTGAGCTACCAGCCAGCCATTTTTCCTTGCCGTCGATCTGGATGCGAAATTCGTGAGACCACGGTGTCAAATTGCGAGCAGATGCCTGAATCGATTCCTTGATCCCTGCAAGATCGTCAGGGTTTGCTTTAGCGATGATACCAGTGGCATCCTCCAGAAGATCTTCTGGACAACTGCCGAACAGATTTTTCAGACCCTCGCTGCTATACGGCATAGAGATTCGACCATCGGGGTGAAGTCGAAACTGATAGACGGCCCCTGGTATTCGGCTGGTGACCTTCTGCAGAATCTGCAGGGCCTCATTCCTGGCTTCTTCCGCATGCTTCCGTTCTGTAATGTCTCTCGCAAAAACGAAAAATCCGATCACGTTTTGATCTGCATCAAGGTCAGGAACATAGTTCACGAGAAAATGGCAGGCCTTGTCATCCGAAGGCCAATAGACGCTTTCAAATGCGACCTTCTCACCCGCCAGTGCCCGGCGAGTAAACGGCTCCACCTGCTGAAAGAGATCTTTCCCCAAAACTTCGGGCATCGGGTGTCCTATCACCTGCCCGTTGGATCTTCCAAAGAAGTGTTGATAGCGATCGTTGGCGAACCGGTAACAAAGATTTCTGTCGATTCGAGCGACCGGCCCTGGGGCATGGTTGGCCACCAGCACAAGTTCGCGGCGGCTTTCTTCCAGAGCCAGCTCGGCTATTTTCCGATCCGTCACATCCTGATGAATGACGATTACACCCGGCCGAAGCCCCTGCATTCGAGTCACGTGCACATAGAACCAGCAAGTTTGATCCGGCGAATAACTCGGATACTCCATTGAAAATTCTGACTGGCGTCCTTCCAGGACCGCTCGTATTCCTGCCAACAGCTGAGCTGAATTGGTATGGCCGCATTCCCTGCCAGGCAGATTGCACATCTGCAGATAGTTGACCCCAATCGGATTTGCCAACTCAGCCGAGCCACCGTTGTTTCTGGAATGCCGTCGCCATGCCTCATTGACAGTAATGATCACTCCATTCTCGTCAAGAACGGCGATGTGCTTTGACAGGGAGTCAAATACGCAACATGAAATTCTTCACTTGCCCGCAGTGCGGATTCTGCCGCCTTGGTCGCAGTGATGTCTGTCAGCACAATCCGCTGCAGAAACGCGTCGTATGACTCCTGAGAAGTGTTGGAGTCGAGCTTAACCCAGGTCGTAGTTCCGTCTTTGTGACGCAAACGCATTTCACAGGATTCGGTTTTGCCAGAAATCAACAGCTGGTGACGATGACCATAAAAAACATCCTGATCTTCTGGCACAATGAATTTACTAAACCGGTTCATGGCGATCGAACTGCGAGTAACTCCGAGCAGATTGCAGAATGTCAGATTGGATTCCAAAATCAAACCATGAACGTCCAGCGTGCAATACCCGACCGGGGCGTGATTATAGAGATCGAAATACCTTGAACGGGACAGATCCAACTCGGCCTGTTTTTGCCGGAGTTCTTCGTTTTGCAGTTCCAGTTCGATCTGATGAACTCGCAGTTCATGAATCAGGGTCTGCATCAGCTCCGGATTCATGATCTCGGCGGTTCTGGCAATCACCTGAGATTCGTGGCTAACTTTTTGTTCCGCGTCCTGTCGCAGGGTTTGTGTGTCGAGAATACGCAGTGGACGGTTCATTGCGGTCGACTCCAACGAGATAAAACACTGGGTTTCAGGAACTCGGTCAGGGTGGTCAAGTTGTTGCGAGTCAAGTTGAGAGTCAATAGGTGTTAGTGCAGATCAATACGAATCAAGTCAGCCGCGGGGCCGCAGCGGATTGTCGATTTCATCGTTTAACGGCAAGCCGAAGGCGTCGTTGCCGGATGTCGCCTGCGGCTTGCCGTTAAACAAAGAAGCAAATGCCTGATTAAATCAACAACACGCCGGCGTGTTCCGGCTGACACTATCCATCCACCTGCCAGGGAGACTGTACCGCTTACTCCCCCGCTTCCGCAATGGACCTAATCAATCGCTCGGTCGTTGAGATCGCATAGGTTTGCCCGGATTCATTGACCAGTGTTGAGATCGTGACCCAGACATCAAGCATTCTGCCATCCTTCGTCATACGTTTCGTTCGCAATGGCTGCGGTGGTTCTTCGCAATTATGCGTGAGAACACGCACGAAGAAGTCTTTTCGCAACAGCTCAGAAGCACACTCCCTAACGTTCAGCGACAACGCTTCGGTCTCACTCCAGCCATACATCCGAACAGCAGACGGATTCCAGGCGATAATGCGGCCATCCAGATCATGCACCGTGATGGCGTCACTGGAATCTCGCACAACAACCGCCAGACGAAGCTGATCGTTCGCCTTGGCGAGTGCTTCTTCAACGCGTTTCGGTTCGGTAATGTCGACAAACGTAATGACGACACCTTCGATCACATTTTCCAAAGTTCGATAAGGTCGAATCCGCATCATGAACCAGGAACCGGACGTCGTCTGCACCTGCCGTTCGCGAGATTCCAGAGAGTCAAGCACTGCCTGCGCATCGACCAGCAGACTATCGTAACCCACCAGATTCGAAACGATGTGACCGACCGGTCGCCCCACATCACCGGGAATCAGATTGATCAACTGAGCCACCGTAGGCGTAAATCGAAGAATTCTACACTGCGGATCGACAAAGATCGTTGCGATGCCCGTACCGGATAACAAGTTGTTCATGTCGTTGTTGGCACGAGACAGATCCAGCACCTTCGCCTGCAGCTCCGCATTGACTGTCGACATCTCTTCATTGATCGACTGCATTTCCTCACGCGAGGTTTCCAGTTCTTCGTTCGTTGACTGAAGCTCTTCATTGACGGACTGCATCTCTTCGTTGGACGACTTCAATTCTTCATTCGAACTCTCCAATTCTTCCTGAGTACACTGCAGATACTCATCGCGAGCATGGAGTTCCTTTCTCAAAGCCGCTATGACTGCTTCGGCTTCCGAAGACGCCGCCGGGGCTTTGGCCGCTTCGCCAGAGAAAGCCGCTGGGGACAGAGCAGTCGATGGCTCCGCCGCCTGTTGCAGAATGATCAGGTACATCGACACGTCCGCAGGATTAGCGGCCTCATCGACTCCTGTTAGCGTCAAAGAAATGACGGGGCAGATACTGAGCTCCACTTGAGTAAAATGGCCGTTGGTTTTGACAGATAATCCCGGGGCGTGCACGATCTCCGCAGTCGCCACGACCCGTTGCAATGATACGGCAAGGTCATGCCTCAGTCCTTCGCGAGCCATCCTCAGAATGTTATTGATGCCTGCTTCACCCGAACTGGGCTCCAGATACAGGCCTGTGCGACCATGCAGATAAAGAATGTCGCCATTCGCTTTCACCAACGCGGCCGAGACACCAAGATGGTGCAGCAAAGTTTGTTCAACAAGTTCACGAAGAGGACGTTTCACAGGGCCGGCCACCTTTCCGGAGATCTTTGGCATAGTCGTATCAATTGCGTGCAGAGGTGCCAGAGCTCGTCCGCGGAACGAGTTCAGCAGCTTAGCTTCACCAGCTCGTCGCTGATAGAGCTTGGCTTTTCGATCAAGTGTCGAGAATAAATCGTTGAAGTCACTGATTCCCTCCGATGTACCCAGAAACAGAAAACCGTTCGGTCTGAGTGCAAAGTGGAACAGAGGAATCAGCTTCTTCTGCAGTTCGGCCCCCAGATAGATCAAAACATTGCGGCAACTGATCAAGTCAAGCTTCGAAAACGGTGGATCTTTGTTGACGTCATGCTCTGCGAACACCACCATCTCTCGAATGTTTTTCTGCACGCGATAGCCGCTGCCATCTGGTTCCGCGATGAAAAATCGCGACAGCCGCTCCGGAGTCATGTTCGACGCAATGTTGATGGGAAACACTCCGCCCCGCGCTTTTGCGATCGCTCGACTATCGATGTCAGTGGCAAAGATCTGAACCGTGATATTCCTGCTGCTTAGATCCATCTGTTCGCGGAGCAGAATCGCGATCGAATAAGCCTCTTCGCCTGTCGAACATCCGCAGATCCAGATTCGAATGACTTCATTTGTTGAAAAATCAGTCAGTGACCTGGCAGCAATGAGCTGAGGAATCACGTCAGCTTCAAGAGCCTGAAATGCTTCGGGATCACGAAAGAAATTTGTCACCCCGATCAGCAGATCTTGAAACAGTGCTTCTATCTCTGCTGGCGATTGCTGCAGATAATTCACATAGTTTTCAATGGTCTCAATCTGACGCACTGCCATCCGACGTTCGATGCGGCGAAAGACGGTGCTTGGCTTGTACTGAGAAAAGTCGTGCGAGGTCTGAGATCTCAACAATCCGAAGATCTTCCTCAGATTAGCGCCGACTGCAGGTTCAGGCCCTACAAAGGATGGCGGCAACTTCCCAAACAGTAGCGATGTGTAGTTCATCACTTGAGCGATCATTTCTTCCGGCGGCAACTCATAATCAACCAGTCCCGTCGCGATCGCACTGCGCGGCATGCCGTCAAACTCGGCGGTTTCCGTCTTCTGAGCGATGACCATTCCGCCTTCGCCCTTGATGGCTCGAATGCCAAGCGTGCCGTCGCTGCCGGTCCCGGACAACACCACGCCAATGGCTCGCTGATGCTGGTCCTGAGCCAGTGAGCGAAAGAAGAAATCGATCGGCAGTTGATGTCCTCGCGGCTCGGTCGGTTCCAGCAACTGCAGAGTCCCGTTCAGCAGGGCCATGTCATGACCGGGAGGAATCACGTAGACATAATTCGGCTGAACTGCCATCCCGTCTTCGACTTCAACCACGGTGAGCGAAGTCGAGCGTCCCAGAATCTCCGCAAGAATACTCTTATGAGTAGGAGCCAGATGCTGAACCAGTACGAAGGCCATTCCCGGATCAACACCCTCGGGAATTCCAGACAGGAATTTCTCAAACGCAGCCAATCCACCTGCCGACGCACCAACGCCGACGATGGGAAAGGATCGCATGGATGATGGTGCTTGTGAAGATTCGACGACGGGCAACATGAACAGGTCCTGCGCCAGGAGCACGTGGCAATGACGATTCGAAAGGCTGAGGCATCTTAGTTGGCAGCGTGTTGAAAGAGAGTCTGGAACACTCCGGCGTCTGATAATTCGCAACGTTTTTTTGCCGCCCGAATGCTTCGTAAACGGCAGACCAGTGGGTTCTGGCGAGACTGGCTGCTGCGATGGGAAGCTGACGACAGTCGGCTCGGCCCCCGCCCGACCCTGCGTCGGCGGAACCTGGGTTTGGAAGCTACCATAACGATGGAAGACTGCGTGATTATGAGGGACTTCCTGAAAAGACGTGGGTAATGATGAGCCCGGCAGGCAGGACCTACTGGACTGCGTACACTTGAATTCGCGGTCTGCGGTTCCCATAGTCATCGAGAACTGGTCGGCGATTTGAGCTGGAATGAATACACATCCAGAAAGTCGACCTCGCACAAAGGAATCACCATGCCGCAGCGAAACGTCTCTGTACTTGCGAGATTGATGATTCTCTGTCTGACGCTCTTTGCGACGCCATTAGCTCACGCTGATGATATTGCGACGCCGTGGGAGCAGTCGTATGACGGCACCAACGCAACTGGCTCGCACGTGCTGGGGTTGTGGAAGTTTGATTCCGAAGACGGCGTTGATTCCTCGGGAAAGAATCCCAAAGGAGAAATCCGCAATGGACGATTGGCTTCCGACGGGAAATACGGCGGTGCTTTGGAGTCGTTTGCGGGATATCCGGAAGCCGATCAGTCTCACGGCTTCGTTGTCGCTAATTCACCGCGTCTGTCGCCCGGCGGAGCGTTCACACTCGAATTGTGGATCAAGCCCAAACCAGAATTCGAACATCGCGACTGGTCGGTGTTGATCGATAAGAAATACGCGGGTCATGATGACTATCAGTTGTCGATTGGAGCAGCCGATGGCAAACAAGAGCGGCAACTGACTTTGTCCCTGGGCTTTTCTTCTGAGTCCCAGAACTTCCTTTCCGAACCCGCCGCGTTCGTGATTGATGAATGGGTTCACGTGGCCGCCACTTACGATGGCAAAGGGAAGGTTCGTTTCTTCCGCAATGGGGAATCACTCGGTGGCGCCGATGCTCCTGGGCGAGGCGCGATCTCGGCGGGTTCACTAGCCCTTTCAATCGGCGATCGACTGGGCAGCAGTTTTCCGGGCTTTCCGGGTTACATCGATGAAGTCCGACTGACCAGCGGCGTTCGTGAATTCGGACAGGTTCGCATTCAGTCTGACTGGCCTCGAAAGGCTTTCGTGAGATTTGAGCCCGCTCCAAAGTGGAACGCGTCGATTCGTAATCTAAGCCCTAAACCCATCACCGGAGCTACGTTGCAGGCCATCATCGAAGGCCACGCCGTTCAGCAGGCTGCGTTGCCGGAGATTGCTCCTGGCTCTGTTCACATTGCGGAGTTTACGTTCGATACAGCTCTTCGCCCCGATACATATCCCGTGATGCTGAACGTGACAGTTCCCGGTGAGCCGTCACGACAGTTCACAGAGACCACGACGATTCATCTGGTTCCTCGTCAATTGCCGCACAAAATGCCGGTCGTGATGTGGGGCATCGGCGGCGTGACGGATGTTGTCACAGAACTGCCGCGGCTGAAGCAGATCGGCTTTACTCATTGCCTTGGCGGGGAAGTAGATTACAAAGCGGCGACCTCGACAGACGTTCCGGTTTCGATGTTAAGTCCGGAACGTGTTCCCGCAGCGATCGATATGCTGGATGCATCGCTGGTCAATGATTTTCGAGTTCTTGCAGCGACGTCGCCCTCGTACTTCGCCGGTTATCTGACGGAACACTTGCAGGTCGATCGAGAAGGCAAGACTTACAAACGCGAAGCTTTGACTCCGAACGTTCCCAAAGTGCTGAAAGCATTCGAAATGGCTGGCGCGTCAATCGCGAAGACCTATGCAGATCATCCAGCGTTTGAAGGAGTGCTGGCGAACTCAGAAATCCGCGATGAGAGCGAAGTGTCGTTCTCTGAGTCTGATCTCGCGGCTTATCGTCAGGCGTTCGGTCCAACGGCCGAGTTTCCGGAGTGGGTCACGTCGAAGTATCCTCCAAGTTATACAACTCTGAAGGACTTTCCTTCCGATCGAGTCATCCCGGAGGATCATCCGCAACTGCAGTTTTATCGCTGGTGGTGGTCAATCGGTGATGGATGGAACGCCGCTCATTCGGCTGTGCATCGAGGCATGCATTCGCAGTCGCAGCGGAAGGACTTGTGGTCGTTTAATGATCCGGTTGTGCGTTGTCCTCCTTTGTGGGGCAGCGGCGGGGAAGTGGATGTTTTGTCACAGTGGACGTACACCGATCCGGATCCTCTGCGAATGTCTTTGCCGGTTGATGAGCTGTTTGCCATGGCCGGAGGACGTCAGCCTGCGGCGCGAGTGATGAAGATGACTCAGCTCTTCTGGTATCGCTCCACCACAGCGCCTGCGGAGAAGTCACCGCGTGATGGAGACTCCCCGGCGAAGTGGGCAGACAAGGATCCGAACACGAGTTTCTTCTCGATTCATCCCCATCATCTTCGTGAAGCCTTCTGGACGAAGATCGCTCGGCCGGTTGAAGGCATCATGTATCACGGCTGGAGTTCACTGGTGCCCACTGACGGCAGCCACGCTTACAAGTACACGCATCCTCAGTTGCAGCATGAGCTGACTCGACTGATTCACGATGTCGTGCAGCCCCTGGGACCGGCATTGCGTCAGGTTCCGGCGGCGAAGAGTGATGTAGCGTTTCTGGAAAGCTTCACGACCTTTGCCTTTACTTCGAAAAGCACGTGGGGATATGCCGGCGGCTGGCAGTCAGATGTCTACTTTGCCTTGCAACATGCTCATTTGCAGCCGGAAGTGATTTATGAACAACATGTGCTGCGTGATGGGCTCAAGGATTACAAGGTTCTGGTTCTCTCCGACTGCGAAGTTCTGACTCAGCCAGTGGTCGACGAGATCCATGCGTTCCAGAAGTTGGGCGGTATCGTGATCGGTGATTCGAACCTGTGTCCGGCCATCAAGGCGGATTTCAAGCTGGTGCCGTTTCGACGTCAGAAAGACGCAGCTGCCGATAAAGCTCAGTTACTGAAACTGGCGGCGGAGATTCGTGACTTACTGGACGCTCGATATCAGCGAGTTGTTGAGACCACATCACCAAACGTGGTTCCTCATCGTCGCCGTGCCGGTTCAGCCGACTACGTTTTTCTGGTCAACGATGCGCGTGAACCTGGCGACTATGTGGGCCAGTATGGACTGGTTCACGAACAAGGCATCCCGACAACAGCCGACGTGCGACTGAACTCGAACGCAGCCGCCGTCTACGATCTGGTGACTCATCAGGCTGTTCCGTTTCGGCGTGATTCAGCCACTGGAGATTTGATAATCCCGGTCACACTGGGCCCGTGTGATGGCAAACTGCTGATGGCTGTCGAAAAGCCAATCTCGAAAGCCTCTGTGACAGGCGCTGATGAGATCGCTCGTGGAGCGCAGTGGACGGGTGACATGCAGATACAGGACGCCGATGATCAGCCAGTTAATGCGGTGATCCCGGTTCACGTTGAGGTGTTCGATGCGGAAGGGCGACTTTCTGAATTCAGCGGCTATCACGCTACGATAGAAGGGCGTCTGACGGTGACGCTGGATATCGCCTCAAACGATCAGCAAGGTGTCTGGGAAGTGCGTGTTCAGGAGTTGGCCTCAGGTCAACGAACACAGCATTTCTTTCGCGTCAAATAGATAGGCTCCAGTGCAATAGAAGACTGCGTTTGGAGCCAAACTGCGCAGCGACATGTTTGAAGAGTCGGAATCATCGAAGTTGCGTTTTGATTAATGTTCGCCGCGTGAACGAAGTCCCTTCTCCCCCTTGGGGGGTAAGGTGGCCGATAGGCCGGATGAGGGGGTGATATGCCGCTGTCCAGCTAATGTCAATTCTTCTGAGCGTACTCGATCCGCAGCCGTTTGTAATAACCAGAATGCCATGTGGGAGAGGTTCCGATCAGCCACGGACTGCTCACATGGCTGGGTACTTTTGAATC
>CAIXQV010000967.1 GCA_903921605.1 uncultured Planctomycetaceae bacterium
ACATGCAGACGCGCATGGCACGCAAACTGGCGAATGGCAATTACCTGGTGCCTCACCTGCTTGCGTTTAAAGTGAAGGAATATTCACCGGACGGGAAGAGTGTGAAGGAGTTTCCCACTGACGCTCCAGAACTCAGCGGTCGCGCTGCGGAGAACTGGCCGTTCACTGCGATTCGTCTTGAGAACGGCCATACGGTGATCAACTTGACTCACGGCAACAAGACGATTGAAGTGGACGCCGATGGTAAGGTTGTCTGGATGATCAGCAACTCAGACTTTCCGGACGTTAAGCCGTTTGCAGACCCCTGTGGCGGTCAACGTCTGCCGAACGGAAACACCGTGATCGCCAGTTATGCGTCACAGCAGGCGATCAAGGTTTTCGAAGTCACTCGTGAAAAGAAGATCGTCTGGCAATACACGGGCCCGCATCGAGCCCACGAGATTCAGATCCTGACGACGAACGGCAAACCCATTGATGGCAGGCCGTTGAAGTAAGCTGGCCGACTCGCTGTGGAAACGCTCTCTTTGCAACCCATGAAAAAGTGAAGGCCCGGCCATCGCAAAAAAGCGACAGCCGGGCCCCTCAGAAATTTGAATCAAGCCGACAGAGTTACCCGTTCACAGTTTCTCGTTGTCGACCCAATTCTGCCTGATCAGAACTCGCCAAGTACTTCGCCACCCTGGAGTGTGATGAGGCCGACGAGTGTCGCACCGGACATGTTCTCGCTCAGGAAACGGACAGAGCCGTCAGCCAGAAGAGCTTGTACGCCGCCAGTGTGGAAGGAGTACATTTCGCTGTCGTTTGTGCAGTTCATGTTGCAGGTTCCCACGATGGTTGTGGTGCCGCTGCTGCTGGTATTGTTTTGCAGACCTGCTGTGTTAGCACCGTCAACGCTGAATCCTCCGTTGATGTCAGCCCAGCCCCAGCCATCAGCAGTAAACTGAGTGCCAAAAGCAATGTTCCCTGTCCGTGGATTCAGGCCAGGAATCCGTCCGATGTACTGTCGTGGTCGTCCTGCATCTTCCGCGATCAGCATTGTGTTGGAGGTTCCGTCGGTAATGTCGCGGAGTCTGGTACCACCCGGACCACGACCAAGTCCTCCCATTGCATCTCTCGTGTTAATCGAAGGAAGCCCGGCCGCAACGATAAATGCGTTACGCACGGCGTTGACTGAACCGTAGTCGCTGTATCCCCAAATAGGCTGGCCAGTTCGTGAAGTGTTGGTAATACCATCATACAGAGCCTGAGTCGGCAGGGGACGACCACCTGGTGTCGAAGGGCAAACGAACGCAGTCAATTGTGTCGTTGTAATTGGGTCGTTGCCCGGTGCGAACCAGCTAATGTTAAAGTTGTACTGAGAGTACATCGCAGACTGCTCGATGAATGGCAGAATCATCACACCCCATGTCTGCTGGAAAACTGGAGTCGAGATATTGATGCGGCTCGGTGGAAACATATTGTAGCTGCCTTCGTAGTTGTGCAGAGCCAATCCGAGTTGCTTCAGATTGTTCTTGCACTGTGTTCGGCGTGCAGCTTCTCGGGCCTGCTGAACGGCAGGAAGCAGAAGCGCAATCAGAATCGCGATGATCGCGATGACAACCAGCAGTTCGATCAGCGTAAAGCCACGTGAGGCTGATCTGAGTTTGGATTTCAACATGAACAAATTCCTTCAAATAACAGTGTTTCAGGCAGCGAGAACAATTCAGGCTGCTTACAAAAAAAATTCACAACAATGACAATGTGGAATACGTTTGACGGTCTCGCGGCATGAACTGCGTGATTGTTTGTGACGCACACAAGCACGCCGTTCACAGAGGCCGTCTGGTCGTCTATCGAGTCTTCAAGTCCATCACGACGGCTTCGGTGAGCCCCGGTTTCACTTCAAGTTCCAACCCTGAAAGGGTAGGAATCTGGTATCGCTTCGGTAATTTTTCCGGACCGTACTCGGGGTCGCTGGACGACTGGGAGAGTTTATCAGCCCAGGAGACTGTAACCTGATACTTGCCTTCAGGAGCCCCGTCTTCAGGCTGATAGGTTGTCAGCGAAAACTTGCCGGTTTCGTCAGTAACTCCATGAGGAGTCACGACTCCGATTTCCGGCTTTCCGGTCGCATGCAGTGACACAATCGCGCCGCTGGCTGGCTTGCCGTTAACGTTCACAATTCCGGTCAGAGGATGCAGAGCGACCTGCGGTACATCTTTCGGAGGTTCGCCGCACCCGGCAAACGCGATCGCCGCCAATAGGGCAGTGATTCGTAGCTTCTTCATGAAGAAAAATTCCCCGCGGAGAAATTGTTAAAAAAAGCACAAAAGTAGGAGGCCCAGTGTGCTTCCGTTAATTGATTGTGAAGGTCAATTGTTAAGAGATTATTAATCCTGCGGAGAATCCCATTTTTGAAGATGCGAGGCGCAAGCCGTTCGCCGCCCCACTCAACGCGACCCGAAAGCTTTATCACGACGAGACGTGAACGTTTTGCGGCGTTCGGGAAACGTCGCCTTCTTTATGAAGATTGCGGCGTCAGCTGAGTTGAGCCGGATCCTGCTTGCACCCGCGATGCTTCATTAACCCAAAGAACTAAGTCGGTGATGAAACCAACAGCTCGTCGGCGGCACGAGGTCGAAAACGATTTGGGACGGATGTGCTGAGCAATCCTGATCGTTAATCTGTGGCACGATGATGTTAATACTCTTCCCGTTTCCTTCAGTGTCAGCTCGACTGTGCTGAGATTATTCTTCGCGGAACAACATGCTGAAATCTGTTTTTGACCAGGCGATGGTTTGGACCGTGGACCACCGCAGGACGACCGCTTTGGCGGTACTGATCATTACACTGTTGGCGATCCTCGGATACGTACGCCCGCAGTCCGTGCGAGAACTCTTCGTTTCGCCGGGCCAAGAGAAAGCTGCCGCAAAGCAGGCAAACGAAGAAGCTTTCCGCGCTGTGCCGAACGTTGATCCCGTGAGCCTTTCTGAGTCGGACGCCGTGATGGTCGTCAAGTCGACATCGTTTTTTCCTCCGCAAGGGGCGAAGGCGATGAGACATGTCGTGAGCACGCTGGAGGAGCTGGACTACGTCGATCGCATCCTGTGGATGGATCGAGTTCCCATGCTGAATATTTTCGGTCTTTCGGAGCCCCTGTTTCCTCGCTCAGAGGCCTCTGCCGAAAGATTCGAAGCTGCCAAAGTCAA
>CAIXQV010000968.1 GCA_903921605.1 uncultured Planctomycetaceae bacterium
CAGATGTTGACGGCTCTTCCTCTGACTAAGAAAGACTGGCAGCAGATTGCACGAAACGCGTCATGGACGATGACTCGCATGAACCTTAACACGTTCGTGCGACAGGGTGTGTTTGAGGACAAGGACCTGATCGGAGTTGTTGCAAACCGGCTGAAGAATGCGAACCTGATTGAGAAGGCTAAGGTCTTCCCATATCAGTTACTGACAGCCTGGATCAGTATTACCGACGAGGTTCCTCGACCAGTCAAGGATGCTTTGCAGGATGCGATGGAAATTGCGATTCGCAACGTGCCTCAGATCAGCGGACAGGTGTATGTATTCCCGGATATTTCCGGATCGATGCAATCTCCTGTGACGGGTCATCGAGCAGGTTCAACAACGGCCGCGAAGTGTATCGACGTGGCCGCTCTGGTTGCGGCCGCAGTGATGCGTAGCAATCCGGATACGGTTGTTGTGCCGTTCAGTGACCGAGTAACACCTTGCCAGCTGAATCCTCGGGATACGGTGATGACGAACGCTGAAAAGCTGATGAAGTTGCCATCCGGAGGAACCAATTGCAGCCTGCCGTTGCGGCACCTGAACGAGTCGAAGGTCAAGGGAGATTTGATCATCTACGTTTCCGACAACGAATCGTGGATTGATTCTAATCGACATTCTTACTTCACCGGTCAGGCGACTGAAACGATGAAGGAGTGGATGGCGTTCAAGCAACGCAATCCACAAGCGAAGATGATCTGTATCGATATTCAGCCCAATGGGACAACTCAGGGCAAGGAGCGGTCAGACATCATCAACGTCGGAGGATTCAGTGACCATGTGTTTCAATTGATTGCGGACGTCGCTGGCGGACGCTTTTCAGAGAACCACTGGGTCAATGAGATTTCTCAGATGAGAATTTGATGGTCGCAGGGTTTTCAGTTGGCAGTCGTCAGTTGGCAGAGGAGTCGCAGGTGTCAGACCTTGCGGCTGCTGAACACTGTTAACTGGCGACTGACGACTGGTAACTCTTTCGAGAAAACGATCCGAATGCCGATGGGACTACATCGACTCAGGGGGTTGCGGGTTCGAATCCTGCTCGGTCATGCAAATGGTCGGTAGCTCAACTGGATAGAGCACCTGAAAAACGTCTCGTCAAAACCTTGTCGGATCTGCTTTTTAAATTTCAGATCTCAGATTTGAAATCTCCTGTTCGAAATGCGATTGCCTGAACACTGAAAACTGAAAACTTTCCTCTAACACCGTTCGAATGCCAGTAGGACTACATTTAACCGTTGTGTCGCAGGTTCGACTCCTGCCAGGGTGCGAGAGCATTCTGTAGCTCAGTCTGGTAGAGCAAACGACGTCTTACGAACCCCCTTGTCGAACGATGTTTGAGGTGAGTTGGCAGTTGATATTGAGCAGTATTTCAAATTTCAAATGCTTCACACTGACCACTTATTTTGAAACCTCAAAGATCGAATGCTGTTGGGATTACATTTCGTCAATGTCGCACATCTCAACGAACCCTTGTCGAACTTTGGGACTTTCCATTGTGAGCATCAGTCAGGGAATGCCATCGGGAATACATTGGCAACCAGCGGGTTCAAACCCCGCCCCGCGAAAGCGGAGAATTCTCGATCCCTCCTTGTCCCTTGTTGATCCTGATCTTGCTTGTGAACTTCATCTTAATCTTCGTAATTGCTGAATACTATCTGAGAACACCGCATCACGAATGCAGATGGAACTACAAGGCTGTAACCCTCGAGGTCGTGGGTTCGAATCCCACCGGCTCCATTCTCTGAAGCAAGCCACGACTCGCTTCAGCACTGGGGCCGTAGCTCAGTCCGGTAGAGCGCGCAACGTTTCATCAATTCTTGTCGTGATCGGTTTTTCTGTAGCCATCTCGCTCCATCGAGATGAGCCTTATAGAGTGCAATTTGTATGGCCGAAGCCAATTGCGATTAGTGCAAAGCATGCATGACGCGGTATTGAGGATCGACCAGAACATCTTTATTTGAGTGCACTCATCAAGGCTCGTCTCGGCGGAGCGAGACGGCTACTGAAGTTCCGAGTTCATGGAGCGAAGATCACGGGGGATTAGATCTTCTTTGCCAGCTTCACGACCTTTTCTTTTGGCCTGTCTTTCTTATCACCAAGATCACCCTCTGCGATTCCTCTCTGTGCTCCCTGTGACCTCTGTGGTAAACCTGCGATTCAACCAAGAACCAAGAACCAAGAACCAAAACTCGGAGGGCTGACGCCCTGCCGCTCGCCTTTGGAAAGAAAGATCATGGCTTACGAACTCATCAGCACCGGCGAAGCAACAGCAATCCTGCCGACGACCGATTCCAACACAAAGCCGATCACAGTCATCGGAACGCACGCCATCCGCAGTACATTTGATGAAGGCTGCCTGAAGCAGGCCGTCAACTCACGGCTTGCTCCGGGAGTCACAGATCTCGTGCTGAACCCGGACGCTCACTGTGGTTACGGAGCTCCTGTGGGTTGCGTGATGGTTTCGCCAACCCACATCTATCCGGGACCGGTCGGTGTCGACATTAAATGCTCAATGAGCCTGTTGCAGTTGAGTGTTCCGGCTGAAGAAATCAACGATCGACGCATACGACGAGCACTCATCAATGCCATCTGTGAGCGAACTCCGACAGGAGCTGGTCGCGGTCAGCAGAGTGCTCCAAAATCTCGGCGAGTCGACGAGACACTCGGTCGGCAGTTGATGCTGGAAGGCGCTTCGGAGTCGGTTTGTAATCAGCTCGGAATTCCCCCGGAATGGGCGGAACGCTGCGAAGACTCTTTCCACGTTGGCCACGATGAGACTCGTGATGCATTGGGAGCAAGTCTGGATCGTCATATGGAAGTCGGGACCTTTCGCCACAAGTTTCCTGGCAAGATGAAACAACTGGGATCTTACGGTGGAGGTAACCACTTCGGCGAATGTGAAGTCGTTCATCTGGAAGACAACGAACGTGCTCGCAAGGCCGCTGAAGTCTTCGGAATGAAGGATAACCACGTAGCGTTTTTGTCGCACTGCGGATCACGCGGCATCGGCCATAACCTGGCCGATGGTCAGTTTAAGTCTCTGCAGGCGAAGTTCGCGAAATGGGATATTCCGTTGCCGGGGAATGATCGAGAACTCGTGTATGCACCGCTGGGAACAGAGGAGGCTGACGCGTATCTCGACGACATGGCACTGGGAGCCAACTTCGCGACAGCCAACCATATGTTGATCAACGCCTTGGTACTGGAAGCGTTTCAGGAGATTATTCCCGGAACGACCGGACAGCTGGTGTACTTCATCAGCCATAATATTGCTCGCAAAGAAGTTGTGAACAACAACATCGCCTGGGTTCATCGCAAAGGGGCAACTCGAGCGTTTCCGGGCGGGCATCATTCGCTGAAGGGAACTCGTTACGAAAGCACCGGACATCCGATTCTGCTGCCAGGAAATCCTCAGGCAGGATCGAGCGTCATGGTCGCCGACGAAGGAGCCAGCATTAGCTGTTACAGCGTTAATCACGGTGCTGGTCGAGCACTCGGGCGTAGACGTGCGATTCGAGAGCTGGACCAGAAGTCGATCGACCAATCGTTTGAAGAGCACGACATTTTGAGCAACTGCCGTCAGTATCCGAAAGACGAAGCTCCGGCCGCG
>CAIXQV010000969.1 GCA_903921605.1 uncultured Planctomycetaceae bacterium
CTGTTGCCATCAATCGTACTGTTAAAGATCGTGACACTTCCCCCGGTGGAGTAAATCCCGCCGCCGTGTGATCCCGTTCCTGCGGTGCTGCTGCCATTGATCGTTGAATTCTGAACCTGCAAAGATCCGCCAACCTGCAGAATGCCGCCGCCGTTGGAAGCGGCAGCGATCGTTGAATTCCCCTGCAGAATACTGTTCGTCAGCAGAAGAGTTCCTGTCGACCGTATGCCACCACCACCTTGTCCCGAGACCGCAGTTCGGCCACCGGAAATCGTCAGACCATCGATCTTAATATTGCGATTTCCCTGCAGATCAAAAACGCGAACCGTGTTGCCACCACTGACCGTCAACTGCGATGAGCCAGGACCATTGACCTGGACATCATCATTGACCAGGAGCTGCCCCAGTGACAATGTGATCGTACCGCTCAAGCCCGCGGCGAAGTTGATCTGCTCCGCGCCGGCGGTGGCATTGGCCAGCTGAACAGCTTCTCGCAGAGACAAATCTCCGGGCGCGTAGTTGCCGTCGCTTTCATCAACCAGAGTATCGACGAGATAGACACCCGAAGGCGTGACGTTTGTCAGACCAACATTCAGCTTGTAGGTTTGAACGTTATCAACAGTGCCCGTCACTTTTGCGTAGTACGTTCCGGCCGAGGGAACAACAAAGCTCAGAGTTTTGAAGGGCCCCGCAGGACTCGTTGCGCCATTGGCCAGAACGGTGGTTCCGTTCGTTCCAATCAGCTGCACATCCAGAGCATTCAGAGTCGATGTGTTTAGCGATGTCTGAGTTCCTCCCTGGGGCCCCTGATTGTAAGTGGTCCCCTGCGGCGTCAACGTCACGGAGACAGAGCCCGCAGCGGTGACCGTGAAGGAGAAGAAATCAGTGTCCGATGTCCCATCAATAGAGACAAACTGAATCTCATTTGCCCCCACCACAGTGGAGTTTCCATTGAGACCAGTCGTCAATGACTGACCGGCTGGGACCACGCCCAGATTCGTCGCTGAGCTAAAAGAATCGTTGTTCTCGAAATTATCCCCGTACATGCGTTGTGCAGCCAGGATGTCATCCAGTTGTGGTCCATCGAAGCTGGTATCAATGAACGGCTCCATCAAAAACGACGCATTGTTCGAGTCGACATGATTGAGCCCAATACCATGCCCGGCTTCGTGAGCCAGAGTGTTTCTCAGGCGGCGCTAATTATTTGAGTTATTGATGGTGGAGTCTGCAAAAAAATTGTCCCCTGTATCGATCACCATGTCGCCGTGATTGGGGAAGAAATTATAAGCCAGCACATTGGAGTTGCCGTCAATGTAGTGACCACCGATACGCACGTCGCCACGTACTCCGAGTACTCCGGGGTTCGCCGTTGTGTTAGTAAACGCAGCACCATCGTCAGCGGCCGAATAGACGTAGTTGATCCCGGTGAGCACGCTCCAGCGACTGAAGACACTTTGAAAGTGAGCGAACCAGGGCTCATCCGTGTAATTCGAGTCGTTCGTTGTTACGCCATAGATTCCACCCAGATAAGCCACCAGATTACTGCCGGCGGAGGATTCTGTGTTGATTCCACCCAAGGCCGGAATTGCGGTGCCATCGGACACAAGACTCCACGTCAGAGTCGTCGGGGCACCCTGGGTCAGACCCGAACCATTGGTTGCAGTGGTCGTCCAGCGCGATGAGTTAAAACCGCCGACTCCGGTTCCTCCGGCAGCACCAATATTGTCGTTGAAGGAGTCTACATAGGCCTGTGAAGTCCCCGGTGCAAAAACGGGATGCGAATGAACTTCGTCATCAGCATGATTAGCTGGATCGATTCCGCCGAGCACAGGACTGGCACTCAGAAGCACGCGGATTTCCAGAGGCTCAAAGGATTCAAGCTGCCGCTGTTGAGTTCTCTGGCGTTGTAACCGACGGCTTCGCCCCAACAAAAAGCGGGCCATAACAGCCTGCGTCCAAGTGACCTGAAACGGATTCCGCGAGACC
>CAIXQV010000970.1 GCA_903921605.1 uncultured Planctomycetaceae bacterium
CGGCATCAAGTGTCGGCATCGATCTCGCTGAGCATCGCCGGTCAAGCGGAGCCTGTTCTCTGCACGGGCAACCATCCGTTCTGGAGCGAAGACCGCCAGACCTTCGTCCGAGCCGACTCCCTGCAACCCAACGAAATCCTCCGCACCGCCACCGGCCTGACGACCGTCGAATCCTGGACTCCCGACCTCAACCCAACCCCCGTCTACAACATCGAAGTCCACGGCGCGCATGTTTACCACGTCGGGATCAGTGGTGTGGTTGTGCATAATTCGGGCGGATTGCCCTTACTGAATAATTGTCCGTGGGTATTGAAGAACGGACATATTGCTGACTGGGAGATCACTCTCCCCAGTGGCCGGGTTATCAAGGGCGACGAGATCAGCGGGCTAGACTTTCCATTGCGAGGCGACAAACTCAGTTGGCCGGACCAAGCATGGTTTGGGCATACAGAAGGAAAAATTATTGATGACCTTTGGGAGCGAGGTCTGCTACGTCCCGGGAGTACTCTGCAAATCGAAGGTACTTTGCCACCGTGCTCCCAATGTCAAAACATAATGACTTGGGCGTCGGAGAGCTTTGGTATGACGATCCGGTATGTGGATCTCGATGGGCAGTTTTGGTGGTTCATAAATGGCGTGAGATCCAAACCGTAGTGTAGATGAGGATAAATCACATGGCAGAAAAGGCTTTCGAATTTTCAAATTCTGAGTGGCCAGAGTTGGCGAGTGAAGTAAACAAAATGTTTAAACAGTTGCCGACCGCACAAAGCCAGCAACTGCGCGAGCTTGTAGTTGCGTATGAGGCTGCGTTTGGAGCAATTGAGATGTTTAATCGATTGCGAGGGAAAAATGTGGTTGATTTGTTGGCTGAATTCAGGTGCAACCCGCCAGCCAGTGTCACTCCGCTCGCCGAAGGTGAACTGAATGGAACACGCTACAAACTGTATCCAGCCACTCAGAATGAGCAGTCTGCTGAAACAAAGAGGTAGCGGTCATTCGACTTGACAAGTCTCCATTGCAATTCTGCCATCGGAGTTCAAACCCATCAACTCGATAGGAGTTTGGAAATATTTTGACCCATCGTCGATTTCCTTCACGTGTTTGAGCTTCCATGATGATCAATCCGAATAACAAAACTCTCAGCGTGGGGCAGATAGTTCGTGCGCAGGTCTCGCGGGTTGAGTCCTACGGAGCCTACTGTGAATTCGACGGGAATCGAGTATTAGTCCTTGTCCCAGAAATTCGCTGGTTTCCGCCAGTTTCCGACTGCCGAGATGTCCTGAAAGTTGGCGAATTCGTCGAAGTTTTGCTTTTGCGAAAAGCCGGTGACTTTCAATTCTCCGGGTCGATCAAGCAATGTTCTCCGCAAGAAAATCCTTTTACAAATGGGGCCGTCACGGTTGGAACCACTCATTCAGCTAAGGTTGATAGTGTGATACGAGACGCAATTACCGCTAAGCCGTTCGCGTTCATGCTGGAACTCGATGCGGGTCCCAGGGGCCTGCTTCCGTGCAACCGTTCGACGGCCAATTTGAAAACTGGTGATCAATGCGTCGTTTTCGTCAGTGGATTAGATACTGAAAAAGAGCAAGTTGAGTTGCGGCTGTGTTCCGAGAACGACAGTAGGTCAGTTCTCTTGCAATGAAGGTCACAAATGATCGCGGGGCGTCGCTATGAATAGATCACCAGAACCTCCATATCGGGTCCGCCACACGACGCTGCTTGTCATCGCTATCGCGATCACCTTCGGCAGTTTCAGTGTTTACAAAGCCCTCGGCGGTGGGACATCCACCGTAGGCCGGGCCGAGCGGAGCGAGGTTCCGGCAGTGACTGCCCCAGTGTGCGGGACGACGCTACTCGCCGGTGAGTACGTCACTGTCGCAAACACAAACCCGCTGGCTAGCGCCACGCAGCTCACAAATGCCCCACACCCCGCCGTCAAAACTGACCTCATTCCCATCGAAGAAATCCAGGTCGGTGACCGAGTTCTCGCCGAATCACCGACGGGCGAAGAAGATACCGAGTTTGGCTCCGAGATCATTCCAGCCGATTGGCGGAAGCTGACGCTGCGGGCTCCGAAGCGGGATTGGACCGTTGCGGAGGTTGTGCTGCTGAGGCCGCTCACGTGGCTGAATGAGCAACATGGCGAAGTCGGCGGCACGGTCTTCATCTCCGTGCCTGAATGTGGTATCGACGGCAACGCTCAAGTGCTGGCCATTGATGCGTGCCCCGCAATTCCCTCCGGTTCAGGCCGAGTCGTCACAGGCACCTTCCTGCATCAGGCCCGCAGCACGATCACTCTGACGATCGCCGGTCAAAGCGAACCGATTGAATGCACGGGCAACCATCCGTTCTGGAGCGAAGACTGCCAGGCCTTCGTCCGAGCCGACTCACTGCAACCCAACGAAACCCTCCGCACCGCCAACGGCTTGACGACCGTTGAATCCTGGACTCCCGACCTCAATCCAACCCCTGTCTACAACATCGAAGTCCACGGGGCGCATGTGTATCATGTCGGGACACATGGGGTGGTGGTGCATAATGGCACGGGATTATCGATCGCCAATCCTTGCCTGTTCCCTGAAATACCGGAATTAGGGTTAGGGTTCACAGCCAATCTGGACCGTTTCAAGAAGCAGTTTCCCGGAATTCTGGACTACGATGACTTAGGGCTGAATCCTCATTCAAAGTTTTTCCCAAAGCAGCTTGAATCGCTGATGGATGGAGCTGGAGTCATTCGATTCGACGTCTCCGGAATGAGAGGATTGACTGGGCCTGATGTAGTACTCACTGGACCTGCCTTCCTCAATTCGCTCGGATCCACGAATTGGGAACTACGCACAATATTTGATAACCCAGCACTGCGGGCGAAGACACGTATTTACAACAACGGCGTGGAGATTTCATTTGAAGAATTGCTGAGGATACGATGAACAAAACCGAAGCGATGATCTGGAGCGTACTAAAGCGTCCGACAATGTATACCGTTAATGGAGCCTATGGCGAAGTCGTCGCGTTCCTGACAGGTTATTATAGTGGCGCTGCGCTGGGATATCCCCACGAGCCATCGGTGCAGATCTGGGGAGATTTTTCGTTGTTTGTGCGGAATTCGCTTCCTATTCCCGGCAGCAATGTTTTTGAAGCATTTCAGGATATTCATGGCGTCGGATCGCTGGAAGCCCTCAAGGCAAAGTACGACGAATTTGCGAAGGGAAGAGAAAACTTCAATTTAATCAATGAAGAGTAGTGTCTGCCAACCTGTTTTCAGTGATTTGAAATGAATTCGCACATACCAAACAGCTTCACATCCAACCGCAGATTTGAACTATGGGAATATCGTGGATTCCATTGGCAGTTTCTACTGAGATCGCAACCAGACAAGATACATCCGTTCAATATTGATATTACCTTTTCTGGTGTTTCCTACATTCAGGTCGAGCTCGGATTTCATGGGCTTGAGATACAACGGGCCACGGTTGAAGAAGAAACTTTTTTCCGCGAAAAACGAGATCTCTTCCGTTCTCAGATTCTCATCAAGATTCATTCGCAGACGTTGGACTACTTTCTGGTCTGCAACGGGTTTAACGTCTATAAGAACACACTGGACCTTTCCAAATCGCCTCTTGTTTCGTTCGAGGATGACGATCAAC
>CAIXQV010000971.1 GCA_903921605.1 uncultured Planctomycetaceae bacterium
CTGCTGTCCGCGAGCGATCTTTGTGCGGAGCGTATTCGCCAGCATTTCTGCTCGAACGAAATTCCAGTTCTGGCGCTGCACCACCGTATCATACTGACCGATCAGTTGTGCGGTCTTTTGAACTTCCCGAGGGGAAAGGAACAGCAGAGCTTTCTCTCTCATTGCGGTCAGGTCAACTCGCGACAGAACGTTGCCGAAGTGTTCGGGCTCTCGTTCCAGACGCTGTCCCAGATCATCAATGACAGATTGAATCAGTTTGCCATTCGGACCTGGAGTTTGGACTGTGATCAGAAGATCAGATTCCGCTCCGAAGGTGTCCGCATACTGCTTCCATGTTTTGGCGTGCTTCTGAGCAGGATCCATGAGATCGCTGCGACTGGTGCGAAGCTGCAGTTGAGTGACCGTGATCCCGACGCTGCCACATGCGACCAGAAGAACCAGCCACAGCATCAGTCGTGGACGCGCGGAGACTGTTGCCACTGTCCAGCCGAGGAATCGGGCGGGAAGTGACCTCGTTGTCGCGTTGTCCTGCGGTCGGCTCATGACCTTCCCTGGTCGGGGTGACGGGTAGAGCAAAGAAAGGAATCTAATGGCGGCATGTTCTGCCGAAGTGCATCAATGACGATCAAATCTGAAGATGCGCGCGGTGAACGAGCGCACGACAAACCTGGTCGTAATCGGAACATCGGCATTGCGACAAGAGTGGCTGGAGCCAAACTGGAACTCTGAAAAAAGCCGTGCCGAATCTTTAGGCTCAAAATTCATCGACTTACAGAAAACCCGCCTTTTGATAGCGATTGTTCCGAATCTGACGTTTGCGAAAGCTATCAATGACCTGCACAATTCTGCCGAAAGAAGCTCACCGCAGCTGAACCCTTCTTTGTGCCAGATCTCTCCGAATGAAAGTTCGATCCATTGCTCCCTGAGTTACCACGTTTCTCTTCATTCTTAAGCTTCCGTGTCCTCACGCCATCCGGCCCAGGAGCGGTGGCCGTGATTGAGCTCCGGCTTAACGCCCAATCAGACATCGCATCTGTCATGCAAGGGTTTCAGGTGGGGTCTGCATGCACGCTGGCGGAGGCACCTCAGGGGAGAATTCTTTTTGGAAGCTGGAGCGGTGAAGATGTCGTTATTGTGCGGATTGCGGAATACTGCTGGGAGATAAATTGTCACGGAGGCACCATTGCTGTTCATCGCATTTGCCGGGACTTGGCTGCTGCCGGGTTACGGTCTGACATCCAGGGCTCCGCGACGAATGAATCTTTCCCGGAAAAAATAGAGCGAGTCACAAATGAAGCGTTGTTGAAATGCAGAACTCGCAAAGCGGCCGGATTGGTACTTGCTCAACAGGACGGACGACTACTGAAGTTCGCCGAAGACCTACAAAGTGAATCAGACGACAGAAGCCGGTCTGCTCGACGGCATCAGCAACGCTGGCAAAGTGTCGCACAGCATTTGACGAAACCTTGGCGAGTAGCGATCGTGGGTGAGCCGAACGTTGGCAAATCGTCACTGATCAACACCATCGCCGGTCTGCAGCGATCAATTGTTTCAGCGACCCCTGGCACAACGCGAGATCTGGTAGAAGTCGACATCGTCGTTCGCGGTTGGATGTTTCAGTTGATCGACACTGCTGGCGTACGAACTGGCTCAGACTCATTACCAGAGCAGTTGGGAATTGTGCAGTCCCTCGCCCTTCTTGGCGATTGCGACATGATCTGTTTGGTCGTTGATGCGTCCAGTGAGCGGTTCGAGTCTGCTCTGATGGATCGACTGAAAAAGGTCGAAGTGCCGATCTGTGTTGTGCGTAACAAGTGCGACATTCCGAGTGAACCCGGGAACACCGGCGTACCACTGTTCGCTTCGTCGGTGGATTCCGTTAGTTCCATAAAATGCATTGTCGACGTCTCCGCAAAGACCGGTGTCGGGATTTCGGAGTTGCTGACCTGGATCGCAGAAACAGCAGTTCCGGAAGAGCCCCGGACTGAAATCGCTCTGCCGTTTGTTGAGCTGTTTGGGGTAGCGTGAGTGGTGCCTGCTTTCCACGGTCAGCACCCCCGAATTCGTTCTGGAGATCCTGAAGAAACTGGGAGGGGGCTTTCTTTGATGTGGTCCTGGTGTGAGAACAACTTAGGAATTGGGCTGGGTCATGTATTGGGCTTGCTTGTAGTTCCCGAATCATGGCTCCGCGGACTCTGCGTTGAAGGGGACTCGGGGTATCCGTTCCGGGAGATGTGCAGTCGCTAAACTGCGTCGCGGTTGCAGTGTTTGAACTGCAGGGAAACCGTTACATTGGCGGAGAAGGTCGAGAAAACTCAGCGTGTTGCGTTTTGATAATCCGGCACGGGATTTGTTGCATGGTTGTCTCCGAATCCATTGACTGGCAACAACTCCGGAGTTCATGCCTGATGAATGATCTTACAACGGGCGGTACACAATGAGATTTGAAGAGTTACTAATAATCCTTCTGATCGCTGGCGCGGTGTTGATCCTGCCGGTGGCTGCGATCGTGATGTCCATCATTGCTTTCGTGAAGACTCGCAAACTGAAGGAAGTGACCGGGCGTCTGGATCGCGTCGAAGCCTACCTGCGCGATGTTGCGAATGGTCGTGTTACGCTGCCGCAACCGAAGGTAATTGGGGGCGAGTCGGATCAAACACTGGCTGCTCATGCTGCGATGGCTTCTGTCGCAGCATCACCGGTCGTAAACGATCCGGCGGAGAGCCTCAGCCAGTTGGTTGCAGCAAAATCAGTCTCAGAGTCTCCTGCAGTTGTTCCGATGCGGCCGCCCTCTCCAGCTCAGCTGTATACGCCTTCTTCTCATCTCACGCCCGTGCATTCCGCGTCCACTGCCGAGCAATCAGCGTCTCCTGTGGGCTGGGAGACGTTCATCGGTCAGAAGGCGTTCGGCTGGGTGGCGGCCATCCTGTTCTTATTCTCAGCCACATTTTTCCTGCGTTACGCTTATCAGAACAACTGGATCGGGCCAATCGGCCGAGTTGCCATTGGCGAGTTATTCGGTGCCGCGCTGGTTATCTCCGGCTGTCGTTACTTGCTCAAAGGCTGGCGGCGATTTGCGTCGATGTTGATGTCGACCGGCATCGTGGTCATCTATCTGGCGACGTATTCCGCGTTTGGGTTTTATCAACTGTTGCCTCAGCAGCACGCCGGTATGTTTCTGGCCATTTTGGTCATGGAATCAATGCTGGCTGCTGTTTTCTGTCGTTCGTCGCTGATTGGGATGATTGCGGTCGTCGGCGGTCTGATGACTCCGCTGCTGATGCAGTCTGATCATGATTCTTATTCGTCTCTGTTTCTGTATCTATTGACGCTGAATATTGGCGTGATTGCAGCCACAAGCGTGCAACGATGGCGAGCAGTCGCGTCGGTCGCTTTTTTTGGTACGCAGTTGATTTATCTGGCGTGGTATCAGGGCAACTATCATCCGGATAAGTTTGCGTGGGCATTGGGTTTCCAGTTATCGCTGTTCCTGCTGTATCTCGGACACAGTCTGATTATCGCTCGGCGTTCTGTGCGATCTGCGGACTATGAAGAGCTGGCTCGGTTTGTGATCAACGCTGTGGTTGGCTTCGTAGCTTTTCGAACATTGACTCTGGAATCCTGGAGTCTCTGGATCGGTACCGCGGCCCTTGTCTTCGGTACAATCTATGCCGTCGTGGCTCGCCTGATTATGGCGTGGCGGCCAGCGGATTCTCGTTTAATGATGACGTCGCTGGCCGTCGCGATCGGGTTTATCGCGTGGGCGATTCCTGTTCAGGCGGATGCTCGGTGGATTTCACTCGGCTGGACCATGATGGCGATGGCACTCTGGTTATTCGGGCTACGAATCTCTTCGTCTATTCTTCGAGGCATGGCGGCTGCCCTTGCAACGCTCGCAGTGGGCCGCGTGATTGGTTTCGATTTGCCGTTTTATATCCGTGACCCATTTATTCCTGTGTTGAATCGCGATGCATTACCGTCGCTGGCTGTTGGCGTGTTGCTTCTGGCTGCAGTCTGGAAGGCTGATCGATATCTGCCGAGGCTGTCGCAAAATGAACATTGGGGAATCGGCATCACGGGCGTATGCGGGATTACGCTGGTCTGGTTGGTCTTGTCACTCGAGTGTCATGGTTACTTCGTTTCGCGATCGTTTATCAGTGGAGATGTGGAACTTTGGCGATGGCGAGCTCAATTAGCTCTGACCGTTTTCTGGATCTTGTTTGCGACGGCTTTACTGCTGCTGGGATTCCGCTTCAACCGTTCTCGCCTGCGTTGGTTCGCAATGGGGCTGTTTGGAGTCACGGTGCTGAAGTTGTTTCTCGTCGATATGGCGAATGTGCAGCAGATTTATCGAATCGTGGCCTTCTTTATTCTGGCTGTTGTTCTGGGTCTTGTGGCACGCGGATACCAGCGATTCAAACAATAATCGTATTGATAAAGGGGTTTACAATGATGAAGTCAAAACGTTTCTTAGCGAAGTTGGCAGCCGCACTTTCTGTTCTGACTGCGGTTGCTCCGGGATGGGCTCAGGACGATGTTCTGCCGCCAGAAGCAGAAGTCGTTGCCGTGGACGCCGAAGTTATGGCGGAAGTGGAAATGCCGCCTGAGAATTCAGCTGATTGGCAGTATCAGACGACACTGTCGTTACCAGCTGGAGATCTTTCCGCATCGTCTGACTTGCTGGACGTATTTGTTCCTGCGGAGCTCTTTCGGCATGCCCGCTATGATCTTTCAGATCTGCGGTTAGACGCGGCCAATGGCAACTCGATCCCGTTCGCAGTGAGAACATTGTCGGCCAGAACCGCGCTGGAGTATTTGCCCTCGTCGGAGTTCAATCGATCTGAACCTGATGGCGGAATTCATGAAGTGACGCTGGAATTTTCTGGTGATGATCCAACCCACAATCAGGTGGTTGTAGAGACATCCGGTGAAGAGTTTCGACGTACTGTCGTGATCGAAGGCAGCGACGACGGCCAGGACTGGAAAAAACTCGTTGAAAGTCATCTGTTGGATTTAACGCTGGAAGAGAAGTCTTTTATTAGAAACACGTTCCATTACCGTGAGAGTCGACATCGGTTTCTACGCATTCAGGTGAGTCCGGATCCGCAGGTGACAACATCTGAAGCGGGTAAGGATGAGTTTACGATTGGTGCCGTAAGAGCTTCACGAGAGATAGCGATTCCTGCTCAGCCCGTTGTGACGGATGCTCTGATCAGTACTCGCGAGCCGACGCGTCAATTTGGCTCACCGGGTTCTCGCTGGATCCTTGATTTCGGAGCGGAGATTCCTGTGGACCGGCTGGAAGTCATGGTTGCCGATCGAGAGTTTGCTCGCGACATCAGCCTGGAAGCGGAAACAGTGAACCTGCTGGGTCAACCGCAGTTTTATCCCGTCATGGTCAATGAAAGTACAACCTGGCAGCGTCAGAAGAGTGACAAGCCAGCGGCATTTGTTTTGACATTCTCTGAGGTGCGATCGCGGCGGCTCCGACTGACTTCTGCCGACTACCGCAACAAGCCGCTGACTCTGACATCAGTCAAAGGCAGTGCGCCGGCGAGGCAGATTGTTCTGCAACGTTCGGATGCAACGCAGTTTCCCATGGTGTTGCGATTCGGCAATCCGGAAGCCGAAAGTCCGAACTACGACTTCGCACGCAACCTGCCCGAAGCATTGCCGACAACGCCAGTGCGAGCAGTTCTGGGAGCCGCTGAGCCAAACCCGGCGTACGTGGCTCCTCCGATGCCGTTTACCGAACGATTTCCCTGGTTCATCTACGTCGCGTTAAGTTCCGTCAGCATCGCTTTGGGGGCCGTTGTCATGAATCTGTCCAAAGCTGCAATTGCCAATCATGATGCGGCGAGTAGTAAGCCCTGACGGTTGGGTGTCATGCTGTAGAACGATGGGGGCCGATTGATGGATGTTATGACGCGAGTCTGCGACGTGATTGACAGCAAGAGATACTTGAAGGACAGGCTGCGGTTACACCTCGTGAAGCGTTACTGAATCACCGTCATTCTTTAATGATTATAAATCGTAAAAGATGGTCGGTCCTGCTCTGAGTAAAAATAGTGGACTTCTCCATCAGCAGTGATGCCGTGAAATCCGTTGAGATGCGTCAGGGAATCTCGGTCAATCGAGGATGGGATGGATTCAAAATCAGAATC
>CAIXQV010000972.1 GCA_903921605.1 uncultured Planctomycetaceae bacterium
ACAAGTCCCAGCGCGCCGCCGATTTATCAGACGACGGCCTTTGATGTTCCGGATCTGGACGTGCTGCAGGCCCTGTATGAAGGAAAGGCGTCCGGAGACGTTTACACGCGTGACAGCAATCCGAACCATACAGCTCTGGCAGAATCGATCGCGATCATGGAAGACGCAGAAGCCGGAGCTGTGTTTGCCTCCGGCATGGGCGCAGCGGGCAGCATCTTTCTGGCTCTGACTTCGGCCGGAGATCACGTCATCCTGGCTCGAGCACTCTATGGGAAGACACTGCAACTGGCGTCTCGCATGCAGCAAAAGTTTGGGCTGCGGATTTCCTACTTCGATGCGGATCAGCCTGAGCAGCTCAAGGAACTCCTGACGGAGAAAACTCGCTTCGTCCTTGTTGAGACAGTTTCGAATCCGTTACTTCAGGTAGCCGACATCGAAGCGATTGCCAATTATCTGAACGAGAGCATTCCTCTGGTCGTCGACAGCACGTTTACGACACCGGAGCTGATTCGACCTTTGAACCTGGGAGCATCGATTGTCTTCCATAGTGCGTCCAAATATCTGAACGGTCATGGCGACGTCATGCTGGGCGTTGCCGCCGGCAAGAAATCCCTGATTCGACAATTAAGCGAGACCTCCAGCATCTTTGGGCAGAACCCGAACCCTTTCGAATCGTGGCTCTGCCAGCGAGGCCTGCGGACGTTGCCACTGAGAATGAAACAGATCTGCCACACAACTTTGGAGCTGGCCCGTGAACTTTCGCGGCATCCGGCCGTCCGAAAAGTCCACCACCCGTTGCTTCCTGAGCATCCGAGTCAGGCCATCGCGAGTCGGCTCTACCCAGACGGCACCGGTGGCATTCTGGCCCTCGAACTAGCAGGCGAGGGCTTTTCTATCGTGAATCGATTCATGCAGGCCGCCTCTGGAATGCCGTTTTCTCCAACCCTCGCGGATGCTCGCACGACGATCTCGCATCCGGCGACAACCTCCCACCGGTTTATGACGGCCGAACAACGCGCGGAAATCGGAATTCGGGATGAGCTGATCCGGGTGTCTGTCGGACTTGAACCTCTGGAGCAGTTGAAATTGGAGTTTTCAGCGGCTCTTCAGGCCTCGACCGACTGAATTCAAGCCAAACACGGGCAATCGCAACGAACGGCTTGTCACCGAGTTTCGCGGGCGATATCATCCGCGTTTCGATTTTTCCGGCCCGTTCTGCGCGCAGAGCGGACTGCGAGTAAGCCATTGGCCTACGTCGCGGCGTAAGTCATTGTCATCAATGGTTTTGCGCTTGGCACCGGTTCAGCCACTTCGGCGGTTTCGGCATCGTCCTTCGTATTCAGAATTCTTAATTCGTCGTGTTCGAAAACATCACACAAAGTCTGGGTAAGGCCTTTTCGGCTTTTCGGGGAACCGGAAAGATCACGGAAAGCAACATCCGCGACGGCATGCAGCAGGTCCGCACGGCTCTGCTGGAGGCTGACGTTGCGTACGATGTCGTCCAGGATTTTGTCAAACGGGCGACGGAAGAGGCGATCGGCGAAAAGGTCCTGAAATCGCTCCGTCCTGAAGAACAGATCGTCGGGATCGTTCATCAGCAATTGATCGACTTGATGGGTCCAGTGGATCATTCACTGGCCATCAAACGCGACGGCGTCAGCATCATCATGATGTGCGGTCTGCAGGGATCCGGAAAAACGACAACCTGTGGTAAGCTGGCTCGGCGACTGAAGGAAGCCGGGCATTCACCGTTCCTGGTTGCAGCCGACTTGCAGCGACCGGCGGCGATTGAGCAATTGAAGGTGATCGGCGGCCAGGTTGGCTGTCCCGTTTACGCCGAAGATCCGAAGACAAGTAATCCTGTTCAGGTCTGTAAAAACGGGGTTAAAGAGGC
>CAIXQV010000973.1 GCA_903921605.1 uncultured Planctomycetaceae bacterium
CGGATCTGAAAATTCACTACTCCGGCAAGATTAACATCAACGCCGACTTTGCATGGCACCCGAAAGGCGATCGCATCATCTTTGCAATGTCCTGCCCGGAACGCGGATTCGTGCAGCTTTATGAATTCAACCCCAGCACAGGCGTCGCACCCAAGCTCGTCGAAGGACAGGATATCACTCGCAATAACACCGACGCCTGCTGGACTCCGGATGGCAAGCGTCTCATCGTCATCAGTGGCGACTTTTAGCTGGACAGCGCCATGTTTGAAGAGTCGGATTCGCCGAAGTTGCCTTTTGATTAATGTTTGCCGCGTGAACGAAGTCCCTGCTCCCCTCGCGAGAATTACGTCCCTTCTCCCACTCGGGGGAGAAGGTGGCCGTTAGGCTGGATGAGGGGGGGGGCTTTCTGAGAAGGCAGCGTGCTAAAACGGCCCCCTCACCCCGGCCCTCTCCCCCAATTTTTTGCGAGAATGCTGCCATGTGACGCCACGCAGGATACGCAAAAAAATGGGGGAGAGGGGGAGACATGGCGATGTCCAGCCAGGTTCCAAGACGAAAAGAATTCGGCGAGGACAGATGGCTGGCGTTGAGGCGAAATCTGCTCCTCACCGGGGCCTGCAAGTTCGGCCGCCCTGATCAAGACTGGGCACCGTGACTATTGAATTTGACCTTCTGCCTCGCTCCACTTACGCCAGCACGCCTTTGATCACGTTGCCGAAAACATCGGTCAGGCTTTCGTCTCGGCCCTGATGAAAATAGGTCAGTTTTTCGTGATCCAGTCCCATCAGATGCAGAATCGTCGCGTGCAGGTCATGCAGATGGACGCGATCAACGACGGCTTCGAAGCCGAATTCATCTGTCTCGCCGTAAGTGATGCCGCCCTTCACGCCAGCTCCCGCGAGCCACATTGAGAAACCATAGGGATTGTGATTTCGCCCGGGAGCATTCGGGCCTTCGCTGAATGGCATGCGTCCGAACTCACCGCCCCAGACAATCAGCGTTTCCTCCAGAAGTCCTCGTTCTTCAAGATCCGCCAGCAAAGCGGCAATCGGCTGATCCACTTCAGCTCCGTGCCGGCCATGATTTTTCTCGATGCTTTCATGAGCATCCCAGGTCTCTTCCAGATGACCGCCACCCGAATACAACTGCACAAAGCGAACACCTCGTTCGACCAGTCGTCGAGCCACCAAACAGTTGCGACCGAACTCATCCGTTGGTTGCTGACCAACGCCATACATCGCCAGCGTCTGCTCGGTCTCCTGGGTCAGATCAACCGCCTCAGGCGCTTCCGTCTGCATGCGATAGGCGAGTTCATATGAGTTGATCCGCGAGGCCAGTTCATCGCCGCCGGGACGTTGGGCCAGATGCTTTTCGTTCAGCCTGGCGAGCAGATCGAGTTGTTCGCGTTGAACTTCGCGAGTCACATAGTCCGGACCTCGCAGGTCCAAAATCGGATCACCGACAGGACGAAACAGAGTGCCCTGATAAGCCGCCGACATAAAACCGCTGGACCAGTTGGGCTGACCGCTGATCGGGCCTCCGCGTTTATCAAGAATCACGACGTAGCCGGGCAGGCTCTGATTTTCTGTGCCAAGTCCATACACGCACCATGAACCCAGCGACGGCCGACCAATAAACGTCTTGCC
>CAIXQV010000974.1 GCA_903921605.1 uncultured Planctomycetaceae bacterium
AGCAGCAGACTACGGAAGTGATATTCCTGAGGCTGCCCATTACTGTGGAGCTGAAGTCCCAACTGACAGGCCTGAAGCATTTCAGGCTTATCTGTGAAATCAAAAACTTCTTCGCCGTTTGCTGCGAAACGAATTCGATCACCGCGGACCAGAATTTCAATCTGATTCCACTGGCCTTTCTTCTCCAATTCATTTCCGCGGCCAACCGGGGCCACGCGATTTCGGCGATGAGCATCCCAGATGCCCCAGTCATGACAGAACATCAGCAACGGACCTTTGAAGCCGAACTTGTTTTCGCCTTCATCCGTAAATTGTTCACCAAGAGCGGCCACCGCCGAGTGCATTGTGGAGTGCTTGTCGCTCATCGTCTGCTTTACTTCGAGCAGCATGCGGAAGTTGCGGTACTTCTTCGCCGTAAACAGATAGGTGCTGCTGGCAACTTTGTCGTCGTTGGCACCGCGAATCATTCCGTGGTTCACAGACCAGCGAGTTTCATCGCCCGACCATCCGGACAGATCCTTGCCGTTAAAAAGGTGCTGAACAGTTTCGGTTTTTGGGATACGTGATTCGACACTCAGAGGTTCAGAGAAATCGGTTTCCGGTTTCTCCAGATCGAGTTCCTTGATCCAGGTGTTACGATACCGAACGTCATGGCCTTCGCACTGCAGCTTAATTCCGCCTGGCGTGTCAGTGATCCCTTTTCCACCGTCGTTCCCGCCGTCAATTCCGGAGTTAGGGCCGCCCCAGACCTGATTGATTTCAAAGTTGTGATGTACTTTCTGGCCGTTGAAGTAAACCGTCGCCCGAGCTTTCTCAACGCGCTGACCGTCTTTGAATCGAGCGGCTCGGAAGACAACATCGTAGGAGTTCCAGCTTCCTCGACCGTTGTATGCGTAATATGGTGACTCGGTTTCATTAATGATGGCCGCCATCCCGTGTGGAGTATCATCACCATCCAGGACCTGAATCTCATGGCGATTCTGCAGATAGACGCCACTGTTGCCACCGGGATTCATGATCAGCAACTCAATGTGCAGGCGGAAATCGCGATACTCTTTTTTGGTCACAATATCGGCTGCCCCGAATCGTCCGCCAGCGGCTGCCGGATCATCGGTCATCACTGCCGTGCCACCATCAACCGGGTCGTCGACGATCTTCCATTTAATCGGGAGCGAAGATTTGAATCCGGGGCCCTGCCAGTACGTCCATTTCTCATCCAGCATTTCGCGAGAACCATCGATCAGTATCTCGGCGCCCTCGATCGGTGCGGCTCCCACGCCAACATCGGCACGGCAATCCAAGTTGAGCGCCGACAGACAGATGAACAGCAAGGGGATCCATGAGGTTCGACGTGAGACCATTTACGAATACTCCAAATCAGGTGGGAGAGACAGCGATGCCCGCATAGCTGTCGACTGCGATGAGCGGCTGGTAAAGATCGATGGTGATCGGTCTACGCACAGACTTGCTCGCGATTGTGCAAAGAACGACATCGAACTGCAAACGAATGCCTTGGAGCCCGGACGTACCTTGACGGCATGGAGAGTGGACGTAGCCGGCTTTTGTGGCGAGATCTACTCGGATGCGGAAAGTGAGCGTCGTTTTCACAACGCCTCGTCCCTCATTTTGCCAACCTAAACGCGAGCAGCATCAGCACGCCCGTGTTCAATGGCAGTTCCCTCAGCATACTTTGATCCCTGAACTCTGCAAGCAGGAGATTCAGATCTTCATCAAGGGCAAGACGTGCCGGCATGATGAGTTCGCCGGGTTCAGCCAATTCCTGCAGTCTTCGAGTTCGTGAGACCGTTGCACCAAAATAGTCGAGACGATCGTTCAGAGTTGTAACCAACGCCGAGCCCTGGTCAATCACCACTTTTCGTTGAAGTTGATCCTGCCCCGATTGTTTTACAATCTCCAGCGCTGCACGAAGGGCGGCGGAAGTGCTCTGAAAGACCGCCAGCAATCCTTCGCCAGATAGTTTTACCACGGCTCCGCCAGCGCTGCGAATACTTTCGTCAATCTGCATCAGTTGACCACGGATTTTTCCGAACGCCTGTCCGTCGCCGAGTTCGTCATACATGGCTGCGGCATTGCAGAGGTCGACGTACAGCAATGTAACGCTGGTAATGGAGACGATTTGCCCGGGAGCCAACACATCATACGGGAACAGTTCTCGAAACAGTGGCATCGCAGAAGCCGCTGCCGCAGTCAGAGCCTGATTTCTGCCTGCCGTCCTCTCCAGACGCACCAGTAAGTCCTGAGCGGTGTTGTTGTTCAGCGAGAACACCTGTTTCCCGGCCCGAAAGATCGGAACTGATCCCGGCAGTGGCGGACGCAGCATCGAAAGTTCTGCTCGAGTCGCACCTCGGCCTGCCGAAACGGTCAACTCGATAGCAAACGGAAGTTGCGGGCCTCGAAGCCGATACGAGCCCTCTGATAAAGCCACTTCCAGATCAAACCATTCCCCTGGCGCAAGGCGGATTTGAGCGACGACATGGGCGGAGAAAGCCGGGCCGCCAATGCAGTAGGTTTTCGTTTCTGCCTGTCGCACGTCGGGATGAGCCCTGAAGATAAGTTCCACAGAGGACGCAAAGTCCACGTCATACTTCAAATCGCAGGCCGGACAGTACGCATGCTCTTTGAGAGAAGACAGCGTCTCCTGGACGTCGGCAGGAATGCGACATGAAGGGCACAGGATGTCCCAAAGATGCAGCAGCAATCCTTCCTTTGCGCCCAGCAGACAAGCTCGCACGACCTCGTCCGACGGAAGTTGAAATCGTTCTGCGAAGACGAGCGGGCGAATGCGAGCGATCTCGAGGTCGGAGGCGTTCTCCAGAAACTGCCGCAGCGTCTCGACGACAGCCGGATCAGTCACCGCAGCAGAGACAGCTTCCATTCGCTGTTCCAGCCGTCGCTTTCCTCCAGTAGTGATTGCTGCTTTTGCACCAAAGGCATCAGCGCCGATCTGGGCGCCGCGCTGGAGGAAGTCATCGATCTGACCATAAACTTTCCGGAACGCCTGCGGAGATCGTCTTCCGAGTTCAAGCCTGCAGATCATTCGCCCGATCCATCCCTTCGGGACCGCGCGAAATCTCTGTGTCAGCCTGGTACCTCCCCCGGTTGCGGGAAGAAGTTCGACAACATTCATGAACCACACGAAGGGTCCGACTGAAAACTCACGGAGCACACTGAGCCGACGGCCCTCAACCCACTCATAAGGATGTTCCTGCCATGCCAGCTTCTGACCTGCGATACGAGCTGCAGCGAACCGTTCCACGCCGTGTTCCGGGTGGCGGCGTGTTGTATAGGAGACAGAAGACAGGCCCAGCGCATGGTTGATTCGATCGGTATTCGACACATACGCCCACAGTTGTTCCGGTGAGGATTTCAATTCACAGGAGAATTCATACTGAAAGACTTCCATCCCCAAAGAAGAGGGTGCCGGTGGATGGATGCCGATCGATGTCGGTTCACCATGCAACAGTCTTTCCAGATCAGCGACAAGATACTCGGCCGTCATGTACCTGGCATCAGGATTCTTCGCGAGACACTTTTCGACGACAACAGTACTGGCATCACTGACACCGGGGCACAACTGCCGTAGAGAAGGCAGCGACTCGTTGCAGTGAGCGTTCATCACAACGACATGTGAATCACCCGGAAATGGTGGTCGGCCTGCCAGCAGATGAAATAGTGTGGCACCCAGCGAGTAAATGTCGGATCGAGCATCGGCCTGAATCCCACGGCACTGTTCCGGTGACATATATAACGGCGTGCCAAGGATTGCACCGTGCTGTGTCAATGCCATCGATTCCGACTGATCAACAGAACTCGCGAGTCCAAAGTCGGACAGCTTTGCTAAAGGCTCTGCGTTGGTTTCTTCAAGGTCTTCGTTCGCAACGAAGTTCGCTCCAGCCTTCGTCAGAAGGATATTGTCCGGCTTGATATCCCGATGAAATATGGACTCTCGATGAGCGACAGCGAGCCCTTTTGCAATATCCAGAATAATACGGATCGCTGCGGACTCACTGATGGGCCGACCAGAGCGAATCACCGAAGTCAGCGGACCTCCCGAAACAAACTCGAGGGCCAGAAAGTTGATCCCAGCATCGTGATTGCTTTCAATCAATCTTGCCACAAACGGGCTGTTGGTTCTGGCCAGCATCCGCGCTTCTTTGGTGAACCGCCGCAACATGAGTGGATTCACTCCCATGCGATCATTCATCACCTTGATTGCCACCTCAGTGCCGTCGACCGAATCAATCGCACGGTAAACGGTTCCGGCAGCGCCTTCGCCCAGACGTTCCTGCAGCTGATAGCGACCAAGTCGATCTGGTATGGTTGACCTGTTCGACTCTGCGCCGTTCGCCGGCACGAGTGTCCGATCGATACCGTCCAGAGCCAGATCAAGGCCGGCCGGAGCAGGTATGATCGGATTGGCTGCAGCCGTAAAGGATGTGACAGCATTGATTCGCTCCAGAATCTGTGATGTTGTCAGCAACTGGACTTGTCGGCTCAATGAATCTGCTTGAAACGGGGCCAGTTGCTCCGGACGGCATGGTTCATTTCCGGCTTGCATCAGTACCAGAGCTGAAGAACACAATTGAGCGACATCGTCTTCAAAATCTTCTCCGGATGCGTTCATCGTCCAGCATGACATGAGATCCAGACACAGTAGTCCATCGTCTGTGATGCGGAGCTGATCCACAGTGATGCAGCCTGCGTTCATCCCGAGTCGATGCAGTTCGGCAAGCGCTTCGAACAGTCCCTTCAATTGCGACATCATCAGAGAAGCGGAAAGATCGTGTTTCAGACGACCTTGAACGAGTAAACTTTGGCTGCGAGGAAATACTGCGAACGGAGAAGATGAGTCCATTACCGAATCGAAAGGACGCAGCAGTGAAGAATGCTGAGTCATCTGAAGTGCGCGGAGTCGACGGAGGAGGGGCTCGATTCCGGTTTCCGAACGATGAATCAGGCGCAGTTCGCAGGGGACATGCAAGCTGGAAATGGCCTGAAACGCGGACCATGCTCGATATTCGCTCAGTGGGTGTTCCGTCCGGTATGTATCCCTGCCACGAAACTCCACAAAGTTACTCCTGCCACAATCGTCGCCAGTTCAAGACGGAACCGACGTAGAGCATAGTGCGTAATAAGCTCTCTGTCCCGTCCGGACTGATTGAGCGACGATCGCCGGAGATAATGCCGCATTTCCGTTAGGTCCCATAGTTGATGTTGACCGAGGTGCTAAGATGCCCGAACTCCTTGGCCGTGCGTTGTGAGTTCTTGTGGAGCCAGTTTCCATGATCAGTGCGCGAACCGCAAAATCTCTGTCCCCGTGGATGTGGCTTAGCGTAAGAATTGCCATCCTTGTCGTAGTGGCTGCTCGCCAGATCGCGGTCGTGAAGGCGGCCCAGGAGAGTCCCGAGCTTGTCGTTTCTCAGCTCGGAGATCTGCCGGTTGTCATTTCCGCTCCGCATGGTGGCAATCTGGAAATTCCCGGTGTGCCTCCTCGGAAAGGTGAAGGACTGGAAGTGGGAGCGTCCGGATTCAGAGTCGTACGCGATGGAGGCACGGAAGAGTTGGCGCTGGAAGTCGCGAAGCAACTGGCTGAACGTATGAAGGGGCGGCCGTCGTTTGTCATATCACGCGTTCATCGACGTTATGTTGACTTCAATCGGCCTCCCGAAATTGCCGTTGAACATACTCAGGCTCGGGTCGTCTATGATCAATACCATACGGCGGTTGCTGATGCCGTTCGGACTATTCGTGAGAAACACATGTTCGGTCTGTTGATCGATATCCATGGTCAGGGTTCGTCTGCAGAAACTGTGTACCGAGGCACATCGAACGGACTAACCGTGTCAGGCCAGCGCAAACAGTATGGCGAGGAGTTTCATGCCGGAGAGAACTCTTTGCTGGGGTTGCTGAAGAAACGAGGCTGGAAGGTGCACCCTGATCCATTCGATGGAAAAGAACAGGCAGGGTTTACCGGCGGCCATATCGTTCGAGCTTACGGAAGCCACCGGTCCGATGGCATTGACGCGATTCAACTGGAACTCGGCGGTAACTATCGCAAGACTGCTGTTCGCGAACGAATCGCAGGAGAAATGGCTGATGCGATTGCTGAGCATATTGAACTGGTCACGACAGCCGGCAAAAAATCGAACGCGGTAACTACTCCTCGGTCTGCGAAAGAATGACGATGTATCGACTGACGGTCATTTATGGCCATCCCACGAACCCCGATGAATTCCTGCGCTACTACCGGGAAGTTCATCTTCCTCTCGCAAAAAAAATGCATGGTTTCAAGGGCTGGACCATAGGACTGTGTGAACCAGTTGTGCCGGGTGAAAAGCCAGCCTACTTTATGATCGTTGGACTTTACGCAGAAACGCGAGAAGCCATTGAGGCGATTCTCGTGTCGCCGGAAGGGAAAGCATCAGTTGCGGATGTGGCGAACTTCGCCACGGGCGGCGCGACATTTTTCTTTGATCGGGAGGAAGTGCTGATCCCGGTCGTGCTGAATGATTAGTGGTGGAGAGAGTCCCGTCGTCGGAGCGACGGGCGTACCGTACACCCGTCGCTCCGCCGACGGGATTTAATTTAATTCACCGGCTGCGATGAACGCAGATACGCGAACAAGTCGCGCAGTTGCTGGTCGGTCAGTGCCTTGAGTGCACCTTCCGGCATTACAGATTGCGGGATGACTTTCATCTCTTCAATGTCGTCCTGCTTGAGAATCACGTTCTGCCCATCTACGCCACGAAGAATCACGACCTGGCTGTCCTTGTCGGCAAGAAACCCGTTTAGCACTCTGCCATCCACGGTAACGACGACATGATTTTCGAAGCCTTCTCGAATTTCCAGGCTGGGATTAATCACACTGCTCAGAATGCGTTCCAGATTTGATCGAGCGAACGGTGTCAGGTCCGGACCGATTCGTCCGCCTTCATCAAACAGCAAATGGCATCGACCGCAGTTCTGCATAAACAGCGGCTTGCCTGCTCGAGGATTACCAGAACCGGCTCCCAGAATTCCATTGATACGAGCGGTCTCCGCCTGAACCTGAGCGGGCGACAATCCAGTGATTTCTCCCCAGAGTTTTTCAACCGAGGCCTTGATGCCGTCATCGCTGTGCATCAGCATTTTTCGAATTGCCGAGTTCGAAACCTGCTCTTTGGAAATCGCCCCGGATTCCACGGCCGCCAGCAATTGTTTTGACCAACTGCTGCGACTAACAAGCATCGCTTCAGCCGCCAATTGTGGTTCCTCCAGAAGTGTTGCGTAGCGAGCTGTGACATCGGCAGCGATGTCGGCCGCATCATAGTTTTGCAACGCGGCAAAGAGTGTTCCCAGAACTGCTGGATCCTTTTCGGTCTTCAGCAGTTCGCGCAGAACGATCAGCAAGTCTGCCTGATGAGTCTGACCGCAGATCTCAATCAACTGCCGACGAACATCTTTTGGAGCGGCCGGATCTCGGATCGCTTTCACCGCTTCAGCAATGGCATCGGGTTGCGCCTGACGGAATCGCAACGCGAGGGAACCGCCGCCGCTTTTGGCCAGGGCCTGAACAAGTTCGTCGGGAATTCCCGCCAGACTGCGTCCCTGAAACGCGTCTTCAAA
>CAIXQV010000975.1 GCA_903921605.1 uncultured Planctomycetaceae bacterium
ACTGATCGATTTTGATCTGCCTCCGACACTGATCATCCAGGGATCTCGTCGATCCAGCCTGCTGGGAATTTCACGAACTCAGAAATTCACCGTCAACGGAGTGCTGGTCAAGCGAGACGATCAGACTTACATCCTGACCGCGACAGACGCATTGCCCGAAGCGATGGCAGAATCGATGGCAGAATCGACCGATGCTTCCGAAAAAGGCGGACTGGAATACGTTATCAGTTCGCCACAAAGCACAGTCAGCCAGACAATCGTGATTGTACCACCGTCTTTGCCACTCAGCAACGGTGAAACGAATGACACACCCAAGCAATCCGGCTCCGTGATGTTTCCGTTTGCCGACACAACGACGGAACTGCCAACCGTGAACTACGCCACCTTTCGAACACCGAAGGAACCCGAAGAATGCTGTCTGTGCCGCAGTGTAAAAACTGACGGCGATGCCTCGACTGTGATTCAGAGCATCAGCCTGAACCAGCTCAAGCTTGATGGAACAGACTGGATGGTCAACATGGAAGGCGAAGATCTTTCGTCGTGGAACGGAGCCCCGGTAGTTTCGCTGCAGGATGGAAAAATCATCGGCTTGTTTGTGGCGGGAAAGAAAGGAGCAATGATTGTCCCCCATCGTGACGCTCCGTAACTGAACAACGCCAGATTCTATCTCTGCGGTAGCAGAGCATCAGGCACGCCATTAGGCACGAACCGATGGGTAAATGGTCGGCCGAAGGTAGACCGTGGCCGGGGCGCGGGCGTAAGCTACCAATTGTTAGTCACAATTCGTTGAAAACGAGAAGACTCTGCTGCGACAGGTAGCTCGAGAAACATGTCATCCTCCGACCGGTCTATTTCGTTGCTGCCGCTGGTCACTTGCCCCACCTGCTGGTTCAAGTTCCCGCCGGAGGACATTCTATGGGTAGCGACCCATAGCAGCCTGCTGGGCGATTCGCGTGCGGGCGATGCGGAGTATCGCAGATTCCTGCCAACTCTGTTCACCGTCGACGGACGAGCACTCGACGAGAAAAATGAGCCGTGCCATGAACTGGCTTGTCCTCGCTGCCATGCGGTGGTCAATCGCGGCCTGCTTGAAATGGAGCCTTTGTTTCTGTCGATTCTGGGAGCCCCGTCGTCCGGAAAGTCGTTCTATCTCGCGACGATGATTCATTCTGTGGGAGCGATTCTCAGCAAGCAATTCCGCCTTCGGTTCGAAAACGCAGCACCACGGGCCAATCAACTGATGACAGAATATGTCAAAACGTTGTTTGATTACGAAGACCACGAGAAACTCGTCAAGCTGGAAAAAACCGACCGCACGGGCAAATGGTACATTGAATCTCACGTGGGTGGTCAGGACCTGCTGTTGTCGCGTCCGTATTTGTATTCCGTCCAGCCCGATGAATCACATCCGTTGTATGCGCAACGCCGCCAGGTCTCTCGCATGATCTGTCTGTACGATAATGCGGGCGAACACTTTCTGCCGGGTGCAGTCACTTCCCAGACCCCGGTGATTGACCACATGGCCAAGTCGGAGGCTCTGCTATTCATTTATGACCCAACGCAGGAGTCCGCGTTTCGGCGAGCGTGTCGATCCTGCAATGATGCCAGCCTGGATCCTCAACTGGAAACGGTGATCAATTCCTATCCTCAGGCTGACGTGCTTTCCGAAGCAGCGTCAAGAGTTCGACAACTGACCGGAATGTCGGCCACTGATAAATTCGATCGCCCCTTGATCGTGATCGTCCACAAGTTTGATGCATGGCGGCCGTTGCTGAAGAAGTCTCCCAAACGGCTTGATGAAGCCATTCAGGTGTCGCCCACTGGTGAAGCGACGCTGCAGCTGGAGATACTTCGGGAAGTTTCAAAGAATGTTGAAGAGCTGCTGATGGAATACGGCGCGTCCATTGTGACGGCCGCGCGAGGCTTTGCGAAAGAGGTGATCTTTATCCCCGTGACGGCGACCGGGCGTAGTCCGATCGTGGCCGGGGCCGATGCGAATGGTCGAGTCGATCTGCGGTTCGATCCCAGCCAGATTTTTCCTCGCTGGGTTGAACTTCCCGTGCTTTACGCTTTGCATCACGCAGGCCTGCGGTCGGGCGATGAGGCGTTCATTCCATCCGAGAACGTCGCGAAGCCTCCAGTCTCCATCCGGGAGCCCGTCTCATGATGCAGGAGATTGTCTTCACTTCCGCGCGACTCGGATTGCGGTCCGGAAGCACCGGATTCTGCACCGTGCGGAGTACTCGCGGCATGCCGGGGAATCTCGCGCAATTGCTGGAACGGCTGACCGGCTACGCTCATGTCTTTGATGCGTACGGCTCGGAGGCGAACTGGAATCCGGTGAGCTATGCCCATTATGTGGCACGGCTCGGCGGGCAACGCTTTCACATCCTGTCTCGAATCAGCAACGCACCGCTGGATCATACGAATCGTTCGAACAAACTGGCTCATCTGCTGACCACTGACAGCGCTGCGCTTGCATTTGAGTTATCGGAAGGGCCAGCG